>JAFIHO010000157.1 GCA_017849395.1 Hyphomicrobiales bacterium | reverse complement strand
TGCCACTGCGGTTGCGATCATTGTCGCGGTCGCCGCGCTGCATCGTCATCGCGTTTGGCTGTTGCGGCTGGACCTGCGGCGCGGGCCGGGGCGTTTGCTGCGCCTGGGGCGGTCCACCGCGATTGCCGTCGCGCGGACCGCGATCATTGCCGCGCATGCGGTCATTGTCTGTCTGCTGCCGCGGGGCCATCTGCTGCTGTTGATTTTGTTGCGGCCCGCGCATCCCGCCTCCGTTGGGACGTCCCTGCTGTGCGCCCTCGGCACGCGGCGGATTGCCTTCGGGACGTTGCGCAAAGGCAGGCGTCGCGGCCAGCAGGGCCAGCGCGGCAGCCGAGAGAAGGAGCTTTTTCATCGCACAATCCTTTCCGAACGGCCCTGCGGTTAACACTTCAACCGGCTTGCCGTTCCATTACTGTGACGATGACGATTCTAGATTTGTCCCCTGAACCTCACATGAATGCGATTTTCATCCGCCGTGCAGTGCCATCCGACGCGCCCGTGATCGTTTCGCTGCTGCGAGAACTGGCCCGGTTCGAAAAGCTTGATGATATTTTCTGTTTGACCGCGTCCGATGTGCAGCGCGACATGACGGGCGACGATCCGGCGGCCCGTTGCGATATCGCGTTCTGCGGCGATAACGCTGTAGGGCTGGCGGTGTGGTATTGGCTTTACGGCAGCTTCCGCGCCCGGCGCGGCCTTTATGTCGAGGATTTGTATGTGCGCCCGGAATTTCGCGGCAATGGCGCTGGACGCGCGCTGCTGGCGCATCTGGCGCGCACCGCGACGGATTCACATGCGGGCTGGATGGAGTGGAAGGTGCTGGATTGGAACACACGCGCCATCGATTTCTATCGCGGCCTGGGAGCGCGTCCGGTCACGGACTGGATCGCCTACCGGCTGGAGGGTGACGCGATGACGAAGCTGGGGGCAGCATGAATATCGTTCTGATTGTTGCTGCCGCCGACAATGGCGTGATTGGAAACAAGGACGCGATACCCTGGCGGCTGCCGGAGGATTTGCGCCGCTTCAAGACCCTGACGATGGGCCATCCCATCGTGATGGGGCGCAAGACCTGGGATTCCTTTCCGAAGAAGCCGTTGCCGGGCCGCACCAATATCGTCATCACCCGCCAGTCCGGCTGGAGCGCGCAAGGCGCGGTGACGGCCGCTTCGCTGGAAGAGGCGATGGCTCTTGCAAAGGCGCAAGACGAAACCGTCTTCATCATCGGCGGCGGCGAGATTTACCGCGCGGCCCTGCCGCTGGCGACGCATGTCGAACTCACCGAAGTACATCGGGCCTTCGATGGCGACGCGCATTTTCCCGCGCTGGACAAATCCGCGTGGCGCGAAACGGCGCGCGAAGACCACGCCACGCCCGACGGGCTTGGCTATTCCTTCGTCACCCTGGAACGGGCCTAAGGCACCGCAAGATTGAATTCGATGGTGATGCGCTGGCCCTCGCCGTCATAGCGGCGCTGACCGCGCGGCAGCCAGGACGGATGCAGCAGGATCATGCCGGTCTGCGGCCGCACGATTTCGCTGTAACCGGCATTCTGGCCGCCCGGCATACGGAACGACAGTTGCGGCGCGGCCATGGCGGGCAGCGAACCGCGCGGATCGCCGAACTCCACATGACCGCCCAGCGAGTCGTCGTCGGAATTGGCGAAGCCGTCATCGACAAAATAAAGCCCCGACCAGAAGCCGCCGGGCCGCGCCGTCATTTCCTGATAGTCGCCCTTGATGCGCACACAGGCGCGGCTGGCGATCTTCCAGTCCGTCTTCACGCGCTGGCCGCCGCGCGTGGCGGTGAGGGAATCGGCAAGGTCCGACACCACGGTCGCCAGCGTCTGTGCATGATGATTTCCCCATTCGCGAAAATCCTCGCGGATATAACGGCCCTGGCCGCGGCTGGGGCCTTCATTCTCCACGCGCGACAGCACCATCGGGCGCAGTTCGGAATTCACGTCATGCGCAATGGGAATGAAATGAACGCACAAAGGCGTGGCGAACAGGCTACGGACCTGGGGCTTGCTGGCGCTCATGGCTGTATTTGAATTGATCCGGCGGGTTATTCCAACACGATTTTGGGCGCGGCGCGCTGCGAATTTTCCAGCGCATCTGCGACCGTTCTTGCCAGTTGCAAAAATGCCGCTGCCTCCGCGCCATCCGGGTCGGATACGCTGACCGGAGTCCCGGCATCGGACATCTCACGAATGCGCGGCACCAGCGGAATTTCCGCCAGAAAAGGAACGCCCATTTTTTCGGCGGTCTCGCGCGCGCCGCCATGACCGAATATCGCATGGGAATGTCCGCAATCGGGACAGACGAACATGCTCATATTCTCCACGATGCCCAGGATGGGAACCTGGGTCTTGCGGAACATGGCGATGCCCTTCTTGGCGTCGATCAGTGCAATGTCCTGCGGCGTGGAGACGATCACCGCGCCCTTCAGCGGCACGCGCTGCGTGATGGTGAGCTGCGCATCGCCGGTGCCCGGCGGCATGTCGAGCACCAGAACATCCAGCGGCGCCCAGTTCACATCGGCCATCATCTGCGACAGCGCCGACTGCACCATCGGCCCGCGCCAAACAACGGCTTCATCCTCGCCGACCAGAAAACCGATCGACATGGCCTTCAGGCCGAACTTCTCGATCGGATTGATGCGCTTGCCATCGGCGGTGGGCTTTTCGGTGATGCCCAAAAGGCGCGGCACGCTGGGGCCGTAAATGTCGCTGTCCAGCAGCCCGACCTTCAGTCCCAGCTTCGCCAGCGACAGCGCAAGATTGACCGCAACGGTCGACTTGCCCACGCCGCCCTTGCCGCTGGCCACCGCGATGATGGAGGCGACACCGGGAATACCTTGCGGGCCGGGCGGCGCCTGGCGCGGCCGGGCCGGGGCGTGGCTGTGCGGATGATCGTGCCCGCCATGATGCTGCTCATGCGCGGTCAGCACGGCGGTGACGGATTTGACGCCTTTCACCCCCAGCACCATGGCTTCGCAGATTTTCCGTAAGGGTTCGGATTGCGGCCCGCGCTCGGGCGCAACCTCCAGCGCGAAGCCGACATGGCCATCCTTCACCACCAGGCCCTGGATCATGTCCTGCTGCACCACGGTGCGTCCGCTGACCGGGTCGATCACCTGGTCAAGCGCCTTGAGCACATCCTCGCGGGTCGCGGTCATGGGGTTCCTGTCTGCGGGCCGCCCATATAGCCAATGCGCGCCCCAAAACCAAGGCGGCACGGGAGCTTAACAACATCGCGGGCGGCGTGAGACTGCTTTGCCCCGCCACACTTCCGGCCTAAAATGCTGCGATTCCCCGCCCCGTTGCGCTAAGGTTTGCCGGATGCGTCTGTCCCCGCTCGTGTTTGCCTTGATCCTGCTGGCCGCACCCGCCTTTGCGCGGCCCGCGCCCGATTCCTTCGCGGACCTGGCGAACCGGCTGCTGCCCTCGGTTGTGAACATCTCCACCAGCCAGACGCTGAAAGCCTCGCCCCAGGCGCAACTGCCCAAGGTCGAACCGGGCTCGCCGCTGGAGGATTTGTTCAAGAATTTCCTCGGCCCCAAATCCGACCGGCCGCGCCATGTGACGTCGCTGGGCTCGGGATTCATCATCGATCCCACCGGCTATATCGTCACCAACAATCACGTGATCGAGAATGCCGAACAGATCAGCGTCACCCTGAATGACGGCACCAGTATGCCGGCCAAACTGGTCGGCCGCGATACCAAGACCGATCTGGCGTTGCTCAAGGTAACATTCGCCAAGCCGCTGCCTGCCACCAAATTCGGCGACAGCGACAAGACCCGCATCGGTGACTGGGTGATCGCCATCGGCGATCCGTTCGGCATCGGCTCCACCGTGACGGCGGGCATCGTGTCGGCGCGAAACCGCAATATCAATGCCGGTCCCTATGACGATTTCATCCAGACCGACGCGCCGATCAACCGGGGCAATTCGGGCGGACCGTTGTTCGACATGGACGGCAATGTGATCGGCGTGAATTCGGCGATCTTCTCGCCTTCGGGCGGCAGTGTCGGCATCGGCTTCGCCATTCCCGCCAATCTGGCGCGGCAGGTGGTGGGGCAACTGCGCCAGTTCGGCACCGCGCGGCGCGGCTGGATCGGCGTGCGCATCCAGCAGGTGACGGCGGAAATCGCGGACGGGCTGGGCCTGCCCAACACCCAGGGTGCGCTGGTGGCGGGCGTGACGCCGGGCGGACCTGCGGCCAAGGCCGGCCTGCAGAATGGCGACCTGATCGTGGGCTTTGACGGCAAGCCGGTGGCGGACGACCGCGCCCTGCCGCGCATCGTGGCCGACACGCCGATTGGCAAAACGGTGAATATCGATGTGCTGCGCCGCAGCCGCAAATCCACCATGCGGATCGCCGTGGCGCGACTGGCCGAGGAAACGCCCGACAAGCCGGTCAAGGCCGCGCCCACGCCCAAGAACCAGCCCTTGCTGACGCGGCTGGGCATGACGCTGGGAATGCTGGATGGCGCATCGCGCGGCAAATACAAGATCGGCGGCAATGTGCAGGGCGCGCTGGTGGTGAATGTCGAGCCGGGCAGCCCGGCGGGTGAGAAGAACCTCCGCGAAGGCGACGTGATCGTGGAAGTGCAGAACCAGAAAGTCTCCTCGCCCGAAGACGTAATCAAGAAGCTGGAAGCCGACGCCAAGGCGGGCCGCAAGACCGAGCTGCTGCTGGTGAACCGGCGCGGCGATTTGCAGTATGTGGGTCTGTCGTTGAATTAGCCCAACTGTCATGGCCCACTTTACGTGGGCCATCCAGGGCCACAGTCACAAAACGTCGAGAATTTCGCGTTGCCGGTCAGTTCTTAACGACAGCGTAGGAACGGGCCATCACATTCGACGCTAGGCAGAAAACCTACGCCCGCACAATCTCGCTGTCGCTATAGCCCTGCAGATACAACAGCGCCGTCAAATCATTATGATTGACCGCCGCGCCTGCCGCTTCCGCAACCACCGGCTTGGCGTGATAGGCGACACCCATGCCCGCCTTCTGGATCATGGCGAGATCATTCGCGCCGTCACCCACCGCCAGCGTCTCCGCGAAATCCAGCTTCAGATCGGTCGCCGCCTGTTCCAGCGCCTGGAGCTTTGCTTCGCGGCCCAGGATCGGCTCTCCCACATGCCCCGTCAAATGCGCGCCATCATCCAGCAGCACATTGCCGCGTTCGACATGAAAGCCGGCGGCCTCCGCCACGCGTTGCGTGAAAAAGCCAAACCCGCCCGACACCAGCATGGTGTGCGCGCCGTTCGCGCGCATGGTCGCCAGCAGGCTTTTCGCGCCGGGATTGAGCCGCACCCGCTCGGCATAGGTGCGCTCCAGCGCCGATAGCGGCAGGCCCTTCAACATGCCCACCCGCTCGCGCAGCGCGGATTCGAATTCCAGCTCGCCGCGCATGGCGCGTTCGGTGATGGCGGCGATCTGCGGCTTCAGTCCCGCCATGTCCGCCAGTTCGTCCAGGCATTCGACATTGATGATGGTCGAATCCATATCGGCGACCAGCAGCTTCTTGCGGCGCCTGGCGGTGGCGACAAGATTGATGTCCAGCGGCGCATCGCCCGCGATATCGCGCGCCGCAACCAGCGCCGCGATGCCTGTCACCGGCAGGTCGAAGGCATGGCCGGGCGAGAGGATTTTCGCGTCGCCCGCGCCCAGGCCGGAAAACATTCCCGGCTCCGCGCCCTTGCCGATGACATTCAGGACAAACGGGGAATTGTATGTCATCTGTGACTGCATGAAGTTTGACGCCGTGCTTATTGCAGGCCCCACCGCCAGCGGCAAGTCGGCCGCGGCGCTGGCGCTGGCCGAACAGATCGGCGGCGTCATCATCAACGCCGATTCCATGCAGGTCTATCGCGAAGCGCCGATCCTGACCGCGCAGCCTTCTGCGGAAGCGCAGGCGCGCGTTCCGCATCTTCTGTACGGCCACGTCGGCGCGGCCGAAGTTTATTCCGTGGGCCGTTATGCCGAAGACGCAGCGTCCGCACTCAAACAGGCGCGCGCGATGGGCAAGACGCCAATGTTCACCGGCGGCACCGGCCTGTATTTCTCCGCGCTGACGGAAGGCCTCGCGGAAATTCCCGCCACGCCGCCGCAAATCCGCGAAGACGCGCGCGCGCTGCTGGCTGAAATCGGCGTCGAGCAGCTACATGCGCGCCTGGCCGCGCGCGATCCGGCGACAGCGGCAGGCCTGCGCCCGACCGATCCCCAGCGGGTGCTGCGCGCCTGGGAAGTGTTCGAAGCCACCGGCCGCCCGCTGCTCGAATGGCAACGCGCGCCCGCCGATCCGGTGCTGAAAGGCCTGACCGTGGCGCGCTTCGTGCTCGACCCGCCGCGCGAAACCCTGCGCGCCCTGATCGCGGCGCGGTTCGAGGCGATGGCGGAAAATGGCGGCCTGGCCGAAGCCCAGGCCCTCGCTGGGCTCAACCCAGCCCTGCCTGCCGCGCGGCTGTTGGGCCTGCGCCAGCTTCAGGCCCTGGCCGCGGGAAAGGCCGAAAAAGCGGCCGCAATCGCCGAAGCCGTCACCCTGACCCGCCAGTTCGCCAAGCGCCAAATGACCTGGTTTCGGCACAGAATGTCAGATTCTGTCTGGTTTAATCCATTTGAAAGCAATATAATTACAATATATAGGGGCCTTAACGCATGAAAATGCTTGACGGCACCGCAACATGGGCATAGGTTCCGCGCCATGACGTTGATGCATGTAGTTGTTATCGGGCCGCCAGCGGATCGGGGATGAACCCCGGTATCCCGATGGCGGCGCGTGATCCAAGGGGCGGAAACGCCCCTTTATCTTTGCCCCCTGCTTGTATTTCGACGCTTCGCTTGGTTTGAGAGACGCCCAATGGACAAGGACACGACCACAATCGCCGAAACCGCCGCCGAGACCATGACCGGCGCCCAGATGGTGATCCGCGCCCTGAAGGATCAGGGCGTCACCCACATCTTCGGCTATCCGGGCGGCGCGGTGCTTCCCATCTATGACGCGCTGTTCGCGGCGGAAGGCATCATCCATGTGCTGGTGCGCCACGAACAGGGCGCGGCCCATGCGGCGGAAGGTTATGCCCGCTCCACCGGCAAGCCCGGCGTGGTGCTGGTGACCTCCGGTCCCGGCGCGACGAACGCCGTCACCGGCCTGACCGACGCGCTGATGGATTCCATTCCGCTGGTGGTGCTGACCGGCCAGGTGCCGACACACCTGATCGGCACCGACGCGTTCCAGGAATGCGACACGGTCGGCATCACGCGCCCCTGCACCAAGAACAACTGGCTGGTGAAGGATGTGAACGACCTGTCGCGGGTGCTTCACGAAGCGTTCCAGATCGCCACCACCGGCCGCCCCGGCCCCGTGGTGGTCGATATCCCGAAAGACGTGCAGTTCCAGAAGGGCAATTACATTGGCCCTGGTTCGGTGCATCACCGCACCTATCGCCCCAGGACCGATCCCGACCTGAACGCCATCACCCGCGCGGTGGAGATGATGGCGGCGGCCAAGCGCCCCGTTTTCTATACCGGCGGCGGCATCATCAATTCCGGGCCGGAAGCATCGAAGCTCCTGCGCGAACTGGTGGACCTGACCGGCTTTCCCATCACCTCCACCCTGATGGGGCTGGGCGCATTCCCCGCCTCGCGGCCGGAATGGCTGGGAATGCTGGGCATGCATGGTACCTACGAAGCCAACAATGCGATGCATGACTGCGACCTGATGATCTGCCTCGGCGCGCGGTTCGACGACCGCTGCACCGGCCGCATCAGCGCCTTCTCGCCGGGATCGAAGAAAATCCACCTGGATATCGACGCTTCGCAGATCAACAAGATCGTTCGAGCCGACCTGCCGATCGTCGCCGACGCGACCAAGGCGCTGCGCGAGATGATCCGCATCTGGAAGTCGCGCAAGCTGAAGGCCGACAAACCGGCGCTGACGGCGTGGTGGCAACAGATCGACACATGGCGGGCCAAGAACAGCCTGGCGTTCAGGAATTCCGACACCATCATCAAGCCGCAATACGCCATCGACCGGCTGTATGAACTGACCAGGGACCGCGACGTCTATGTCACGACCGAAGTCGGCCAGCACCAGATGTGGGCGGCGCAGCGCTTCAAGTTCGAACAGCCGAACCGCTGGATGACCAGCGGCGGTCTGGGCACGATGGGCTATGGCCTGCCCGCGGCGGTGGGCGTGCAGATGGCGCATCCCGACGCGCTGGTGATCGACATCGGCGGCGAGGCATCGGTGCAGATGACGATGCAGGAAATGTCCACCGCGATTCAGTACGACCTGCCGATCAAGATCTTCATCCTGAACAACGAATATATGGGCATGGTGCGCCAGTGGCAGGAATTGCTGCATGGCGGGCGCTATTCGCACTCCTATTCCGAGGCGCTGCCCGATTTCGTGAAGCTGGCCGAAGCCTATGGCTGTGTCGGCCTGCGCGCCACCAAGCCATCGGAACTCGATGCCGGCATCCGCGAGATGATCAACGTGAAAAAGCCGGTGCTGTTCGATGTGCGCGTCGATCCGGCCGAAAACTGCTTCCCCATGATCCCCTCGGGCGCTGCGCATAACGAGATGATCCTGGCCGCCATCGATGACGGCCCCGCGATCACCGAGGCCGGAAAGATGCTGGTCTGACATGCACGATACCAAAGTGAAACAGAGCGATGTGGTCGAGCGCCACACGCTGACGGTGCTGGTCGATAACGAGGCGGGCGTTCTGGCGCGCGTGGTCGGCCTGTTCTCCGGGCGCGGCTACAACATCGAAAGCCTGACGGTGGCCGAGGTCGATGCGATGGCGCGCACCAGCCGCATCAGCATCGTCACCAGCGGCACCCCCGCGGTGATCGAGCAGATCGAGGCGCAGCTCCGCCGCCTGGTGCCGGTGCACAAGGTCACCAACTGGACCAGCCAGAAGGGCGGCATCGAGCGCGAGATGGCGCTGATCAAGGTGGCGGGCACCGGCGAGAAGCGGGTGGAAGCGCTGCGCATGGCCGATGCGTTCCGCGCCCGCCCGGTGGACACGACCCATACCAGCTTCGTGTTCGAAATCACCGGCGCGCCGTCCAAGATCGACAGCTTCATCGAGTTGATGCGCCCGCTGGGCCTGGTGGAAGTGTCGCGCACCGGCGTCGCCGCGATTTCGCGCGGCCCGGAGCAGATGTGAACCGTGGGGGACATCGTTGCAGGACTGTTGGAATTTCTCTTCCAGCTTGTCAGGCAACGCTGGGGCAAATTTATCGGATGGGCTTTCGTCGCTGTATGCGGTGCTGCCGTGATAGTGATGTTGGGTTACTCAGTGTGGACTAAATAACTAAAGGGTCAGAACAATGCGCGTGTACTATGATCGGGATGCCGATCTGAAATTCGTCGTCAACAAGAAGGTCGCGGTCATCGGCTTCGGCAGCCAGGGCCATGCCCATGCGCTGAACATGCGCGACTCGGG
>JAFIHO010000156.1 GCA_017849395.1 Hyphomicrobiales bacterium | reverse complement strand
CGCAGCGACGAAGATAATGATAGTTTGGGGTGATAGTTAAAGACTGTGTTGATGAACAAATTCGACGGGCCGCTTGACTATCGGCTGCCCTCTTGATTTATCCCGCCCCGCAATGACCCGAGCCTTCCTGTTCCCCGGACAAGGCAGCCAGGCGGTCGGCATGGGCAAGGCCCTGGCCGACGCTTTCACGCCCGCGCGCGAAGTCTTCGAAGAAGTCGATGACGCCCTGTCCCAGAAGCTGTCCCGCATCATGTGGGAAGGCCCCGAATCCGATCTCACCCTGACCGAGAACGCCCAGCCCGCCATCATGGCCGCCTCCATCGCCGTGCTGCGGGTGCTGGAAAAGGAAATGGGCCTGTCGGTCGCAAAGCATGCCCGGCTCGTCATGGGCCATTCGCTGGGCGAGTACACCGCGCTGTGCGCCACGGGTGCGTTCACCCTGGCCGATACCGCGCGCCTCCTGAAAATTCGTGGACAGGCGATGCAGTCCGCCGTGCCGGTGGGCGAGGGCGCGATGAGCGCCCTGATCGGCGCGGAGATCGACACCGCCGAAGCCGTCGCGAAGGAAGCCGCAGCCGCAGGCGGTGTGTGCGTCGTCGCGAATGACAATGCGCCCGGTCAGGTCGTCATCTCCGGCACCAAGGACGCCATTGACCGCGCCGCCGACATCGCCAAGGCGAAAGGCGTCAAGCGCGCCATCCCGCTGGCCGTCTCCGCGCCCTTCCATTGCCCGCTGATGCAACCCGCCGCCGATCGCATGGCGCAGGCCCTGTCCGAAGTCACCATCCGCCCGCTTGCGGTTCCCGTGCTGGCCAATGTCACCGCCGCCGAAGCCGCCGATCCGGAAACCGTCCGCCGCCTTCTTGTGGAACAGGTTACGGGCCGGGTGCGTTGGCGTGAAAGCGTGCTTGCGCTGCGATCCCTCGGGGTCGATACCACCGTCGAATTCGGCGGGAACAAGGTGCTCACCGGCATGGTCAAGCGCATCGACAAGGAACTCGCTACCATCAGCCTCGATTCTCCGGCCGACCTGGAAGCTTTCGGAAAGGCGCTTTGAATGTTTGACTTGTCTGGAAAGACCGCGCTCGTAACCGGCGCGTCCGGCGGCATCGGCGGTGCCATCGCAAAGGCGCTGCATGGCCAGGGCGCGAAAGTGGTGTTGTCCGGCACACGCGCTGAAGCGCTTGAAAAGGTGAAAGCCGAACTCGGCGAGCGCGCCGTCATCGCCGCCGCCAACCTGTCCGACATCGCCTCCGTCGAAGCCCTGCCCAAGGCCGCAGAGGAAGCGGCGGGCGCGCCCATCGACATCCTGGTCAACAATGCCGGCATCACGCGCGACAATCTCTTCATGCGCATGAAGGATGAAGAGTGGGATCAGGTGCTGGCCGTGAATCTCACCGCCGCCTTCCGCCTCAGCCGCGCCGTGCTGCGTCCCATGATGAAAAAGCGCTGGGGCCGAATCATCCAGATCACCTCCATCGTCGGCGCCACCGGCAATCCGGGGCAGGGCAATTACGCCGCCGCCAAGGCGGGCCTGATCGGCATGACCAAGTCTCTCGCCGCCGAAGTTGCCAGCCGCAATATCACCGTCAATGCGGTGGCGCCGGGCTTCATCCAGACCGCGATGACCGATGTGCTGACCGACCAGCAGAAGGAGGCCATTGCCACCCGAATCCCCTCCGGCCGCATGGGCTCGCCGCACGAAATCGCCGCCGCCGTGGTCTATCTGGCATCCGAGGAAGCCGCCTATGTCACCGGCGAAACCATCCATGTCAATGGCGGGATGGCGATGTTATGAAAATCAAATCAATGGGTTAACCCCATTGTGGCATAGCCGGGGCGATTGTGTTACCAAACCGGCCACTCACAAAGTATGACGTGAAGTTTCCGGCACTTCCCCACCACACCGCCGGGTCTGAAATCTAGGAGAGGCTTACAGTCCATGAGCGATACTGCAGAACGCGTGAAGAAGATCGTCGTCGAGCATCTGAATGTCGATGCCGACAAGGTCACGGACACCGCGTCCTTCATCGAAGACCTTGGCGCCGACAGCCTCGATACGGTCGAGCTGGTCATGGCGTTCCAAGAGGAATTCGGTATCCAAATCCCCGACGATGCCGCCGAATCCATTGTGACGGTTGGCGACGCCGTCAAATACATCGACAAAGCCAACGCTGCCTGAATCATCCACGGCACCGCTGATGCGCAGGGTTGTGGTCACCGGCCTGGGGCTTGTCACGCCGCTGGCCTGCGGGGTTGAGGAAAGCTGGGCGGCGCTGCTGGCCGGGAAATCCGGTGCCAGCGCCATCACCAAGTTCAAAACCGACGACTTGGCGACGCGGATCGCCTGCCAGGTGCCGCGCGGCGATGGATCTGGCGGCAGCTTCAACCCCGACCAGTGGGTTGACCCCAAGGAACAGCGCCGGATCGACGATTTCATCCTGTTCGGCCTCGCCGCGGCCAAGCAGGCGGTTCGGGATTCCGGCTGGGAGCCCAAGACCGAAGAGGAACGCTATCGTACCGGCGTTCTGATGGGATCGGGCATCGGCGGTCTTCCGGGAATCGAGGAAGGCTCCCTGCTGGTGGAAACCAAGGGGCCGCGGCGTCTGTCGCCTTTCTTCATCCCCGGCCGGTTGATCAATCTGATCTCCGGCTACGCCTCCATCGAACATGGCTACAAGGGCCCCAACAGCGCGGTGGTCACCGCCTGCGCCACGGGGGCCCATGCCATTGGCGATGCGGCGCGCATGATCGCGCTGGACGATGCGGACATCATGCTGGCCGGCGGCGCGGAAGCCGCGATCTGCCGTGTCGGCATCGCAGGCTTCAATGCCTGCCGAGCCCTCTCCACCGCCTTCAACGATACGCCCGCAAAGGCGTCGCGTCCCTATGACAAGGACCGCGACGGCTTCGTGATGGGCGAGGGCGCGGGCGCGGTGATGCTGGAGGAACTGGAACACGCCAAGGCGCGCGGCGCGAAAATCTATGGCGAGGTGAAGGGCTATGGCCTGTCGGGCGACGCCCATCACATCACGGCGCCGTCCGAGGATGGCGATGGCGGTTTCCGCGCCATGCAGATGGCCCTGAAGCGCTCGGGCCTTTCCGCCGCCGACATCGATTACGTCAACGCCCATGGCACCTCGACCATGGCGGACGGGATCGAGCTGGGCGCGGTGGAGCGGCTGCTGGGCGATGCGGCCTCAAAGATTTCCATGTCCTCCACCAAATCGGCGATCGGTCATCTGCTGGGCGCGGCGGGCGCGGTGGAAGCGATTTTCTCGCTGCTGGCGATGCGCGACGGCATCGTGCCGCCGACCATCAACCTGGACAATCCCGACGTCACCACTGTCATGGACCTGGTGCCCAATGCCGCGCGCAAGCGTGAGGTCAATGTCGCCCTGTCCAACAGTTTCGGCTTCGGCGGCACGAACGCGGCGCTGATCCTCAGCAAGGTGTGATGAAACGGCTGTTCGCCATTCTGATCCTCCTCGGCCTCATCGCTGCGGGAGTGTTCGGATGGGCGAACGCGGCCTGGGAACAACCCGGTCCCGCCACGCCGGACGGGAAGCCGCGCATCATCCTGATCCCGCCGGGCACCCGCGCCCATGCGGCGGCGAACATGCTGCATGACATCGGCGCGTTGAACCATCCGCTGATCTTCGAGTTCGACCTGCGCTGGCGCCGCCTCGCCCCAAAGCTCAAGGCGGGGGAGTATGCGATCCCCAGCAAAGCCTCGATGGCCGACATCGCCGCGATCATGATCGAAGGCCGTTCCATCGAGCACCGATTGACCGCGGCCGAAGGCCTGACCTCGGACATGATCCACAAGATCGTCGCCGCCGATCCCGTGCTGACGGGCGACGCCGGTCCGGTGCCGGGAGAGGGCACATTGCTGCCGGAAACCTATCTGTTCACGCGCGGCGAAACCCGCGCCGGCATGCTGGCCCGAATGGCCCGCGCGATGGACAGTTTCGTCGCGCAGAAATGGGCGGCGCGCACGCCGGGCCTGCCCTTCAAGACGCCGCAGGAAGCGGTGACCCTCGCTTCCATCGTGGAAAAGGAAACCGCGTTGCCGGAAGAACGCCCCCATATCGCCAGCGTGTTCGTCAACCGGCTGCGGATCGGGATGCCGCTGCAATCCGACCCGACCATCATCTACGACATCACCAGGGGCTATCCGCTGGGCCGGGGCATCCGCCAGAGCGAACTGGATGCGGCCACACCCCACAACACCTACCGGATCGCGGGCCTGCCGCCCACGCCCATCGCCAATCCCGGCAAAGAGGCCATCGCGGCGGTGATGAACCCGCCGGACACGCGGGATATATATTTCGTCGCCAATGGGGGCGGCGGCCACAGCTTTGCCGCCACCATTGCGGACCACCAGCGCAATGTCGCCGCCTGGCGGGCGCAGGAAAGGCGGGCTGCGTCCCCGCCGCGCGCCCAATCAAGATGACAGGCCGGGCAGGCGCGGAGTAAGTTTCGCCACCCATGAGTCAAAGGTTCGCATGACAGGCTTTTCCAGCATGACCGGCTTCGCCGAAAGCGTGGGCAGCCATGGCGACCTGCGCTGGCGCTGGGAAGCCAAAAGCGTGAATGGCCGCAGCCTGGACATGCGGCTGCGCACGCCGCCCGGTTTCGACGGCTTGGAGCCGCCCGCCCGCCGCCTCGCTGCCGAGCGCTTCCAGCGCGGCAGTTTCCAGATATCGCTGACCGTTGAACCGTCCGCAGAGGCGCGGGGCCTGCGCGTCGATCCCGTCGCGCTGGCATCGGCCGTGAAGCTGGCGCGCGAAATCTCCGCCGAAACCGGCCTTCAGCCCGCGCGGGTCGATGGCCTTCTGGCGCTGAAGGGCGTCATCGTACAGGACGATCCCGCAGGGCCGGATCAGGTGGCGCGCGCCCATCGCGACGCCGCGATCCTGGAAAGCCTGGCGCAGGCCTTCGATACACTGGCGCGCGAGCGCGCCTCCGAAGGCGCGAAATTGTCGGCGCTTCTTGCCTCTCAGATGGACGAGATCGCGCGGCTGATCGATGAGGCGGGCCGCCTCGCGGCGACACAGCCCGCGCAACTGAAGGAGCGTCTTTCGGCGCAGTTGAAGGAGTTGTTGGGTGCCGCGCCCGTCAGCGAGGAACGCCTGGCCCAGGAAGTCGCGCTGATGGCGGTGAAGGCGGATGTGCGCGAAGAATTGGACCGGCTGACCGCCCATGTGCAGGACGCGCGCTCTCTCATTGCGGCTGGCCGTGGCGTCGGGCGCAAGCTGGATTTCCTCGCCCAGGAATTCAACCGCGAAGCCAACACGTTGTGCAGCAAGTCCGGCGACATCGCGCTGACCCGTGTCGGACTCGCGCTCAAGGCCGTCATCGACCAGTTCCGCGAACAGGCGCAGAACGTGGAATGAACGAGGATATTCCACGCCGCGGCCTGATGCTGGTTCTGTCATCGCCCTCGGGCGCGGGCAAGACGACATTGTCGCGCCGCCTGCTCGAAGCAGACGGCAATATCCGCCTTTCGGTCTCCGCCACCACGCGGCCCATGCGTCCGGGCGAAGTGCATGGCAAGGATTATCATTTCATTTCGGCGGAGGAATTCGCCGCCTGGGTCGCGGAGGGAAAGTTCCTCGAGCACGCGCAGGTGTTCGGCAACCGCTATGGCACGCCCTCGCATCTGGTGAATGACGCGCTGGTGGCGGGCCGCGACGTGCTGTTCGACATCGATTGGCAGGGTACCCAGCAATTGAAGGAAAAGATGCGCGACGATCTCGTCAGTATCTTCATCCTGCCGCCCAGCCACGCCGAACTGGAACGCCGCCTGCGCACCCGCGCTCTGGACAGCGAAGAGACGGTGCAGAAGCGCATGGCCAAGGCGTCGGACGAGATCAGCCACTGGGCCGAGTATGACTATGTGATCGTCAACACCGACCTCGACAAGGCGCTGGCCGATATACAGGCGATCCTCAACGCCGAACGCCTGAAACGCAGCCGCCAGACAGGCATCTCCGCTTTTGTGAACAGTCTCGTCTAGCTTTGCATTCAGGCCGCGTGGCCGTCCTCATCCTGCGGCCGCGCGCTGATGGTCAGATGATGCAGCATCAGCGCCGCAGCCTTGTCGTTCCAGCCGCCCTCCAGCGCCGCCAATATCTCCAGATGATCGTCGATGGCGGAATGAACCCGCCTGGCGTCATATTCCAGATGATGGTTGAGGAAACGGCGTAACTGGATCTGCCGCTGCACCGCCCCCAGCATGTAGCGGTTGCCGCAGCAGCGGGCCAGCGCCTCGTGGAAATCGGCATTCACTTCATAGAAATCCTCCGCGTCGCTGGCGCGCCACGGGCGACGGCGGATTTTCAGATGCGCGGCGCGCGCCTTTTCCAGCCATGCGCGATCAAGCCTGAAGGTTGGCTGCAACAGCATCGCCGGTTCCAGTGCGCGGCGGAACGCATAGCTCTCGGCCTGGGCGCGCTGCGCATCCGGCGCGGGCTCGAACGCCCAGCCATGGCCCGGTTGCCGTTCCAGCAGCCCAAGCTCCCCCAACTGCCGCAGCACAAGCAGAACCACCGGCAGCCGCGCGCCGAACCGGCGCACGATCTCCTGCTGGACAAAACGGTCCGGCAGCTTGCCGGCATTGCGCGCCCGGGCGATGGCGTTGAACAGATGACGCGCCTCCTGGTCATCTCCGCGATGCGGTTCGATGTCGGGGGCATCCGCCACCTTCTCGGCCAGCGCGAAGCCCCGGCCATTGCGCGATGTCAACGCGCCCTGCGCTGCCAGCAGTTTCAACGCGCCCCGCACCGGCGTGCGCGACACGCCGAACTGGCGGCATAAATCCTGTTCGACCAGATGATGGCCCGGCTCAGCGCCCTGATCCTTCAGCGACTTCAAGATGCGCCTTGCCAGATCGGCCTGAAGGCGGCTGGCGGTCAGTGGCTGGGAGACCGGGCTTGGCATCGTGGAATGTCTTATTGATACTGAAAAAACAATAAGGCGCGCCATGCCATGGACGCAACCCATTTGTCGATCTTACCGGCCCGGGTGTTTGAAACCGCGCGCCAAGAGAAACAGGGAAACACATCGCATCGCCGCCCCGCATGACGAAGTCATGCAGGGATCGGAAGCGCAGGACGGTCATGACACGGCCGGACCTGAAGCCGGCCGGACGTCAGCCGCGATAGGCGACGTGGATGTGGCACCATTCCAGACGCTTGCCCATGAATTCCAGGCCCTCCGGCGATACCTTCACGAAGGTGTTGATGTCCTTGGTGTCGCAGATGATGCTCTGGCCATAGCGCGTGTCGGTCAGCTTCAGCACTTCCGGAAGCTGTTCCATCTCCACGAATGAAGAAAAGCCCTTCTTGGTCAGAACGCCAAGCTGGCGCCATTTGCCCGCCTGCTGCTGCGCCACGCCATTCCAGTTCTCGCCCAGCCGGGCGCTGGCGAAATGCTGCACCATCAGGTCGGGCACGAAAATGATCCGGTCGCGCGGCCATTGCTGCCAGAACCAGGAATCCACGCTGCCCGCGGAACAGAATTCCTCACAGACGAAGCGCGGCCACCGCCCACGCACCACCGT
>JAFIHO010000013.1 GCA_017849395.1 Hyphomicrobiales bacterium | reverse complement strand
TCAATCCCTACGATGCGCCAGCTGGATTCCACCAGCGTTTCGTCGTCGAGAACAAGGACAGGCCGCTGTTTCTGGATGAACACGATCGCGCCTATTACGACGAATGGGACAAGGCGCTGCATACCCGCGGACTGGTCAAGCCCTCTCGCTATACGCGCCATGCGCGCGATGCCGAGGGGTATCGCAAAGCGCTGGGCGCCTTCGTCTGGGACTTGCCGCCGGATATGCATCCCGATGTCTTTGTCGGGAACAATGCGGTTTGGTGGCTGGAGGATCGCAAGGCGCAGACGCCGCTGTTCCTGCAGATCGGCTTCCCGGGCCCGCATCCTCCGTATGACCCGGTGGCCGAGGCGCTCGCCGGCTATGCCGAGGCAGATATTCCGGTACCCGGGGTTTCGGCTGAGGAAATTGCCGCCCAGCCTGGCGCGCACGCTGAATTGCGCCGGAACATGGTTCGCAACAACTATGACTCGGTTGCCTGGCGCGAGCATGTATCCCGGGCCGATTTGTTGCGGCTGCGCCGGCATTACGCAGCCAATGTGTCGATGATCGACGAGAAAATCGCACAGATCATGGATGTCCTGCGCCGTAAAGGGTATCTGGACAATGCGATCGTCATATTCACCTCGGATCACGCGGATGCGCTGGGCGACCATGGCCACATCCAGAAATGGACCATGTACGACTGTGTGACGAGAGTGCCTCTGCTGATATGGGCGAGCGACGGCGTCGCGCGGGGCCGGCGCAGCAACGCCCTGGTGCAGCTGATGGATATCGGGCCGACCATCATGCAGGCGGCCGGGTTGCCCGTTCCGGAGCAGTTCGAGGCACGATCCCTCTGGCCTGTCCTGAGCGGCCAGAGCGATGCGATACGCGATGTGGTTTATGCGGAACTGGCACGCGATCACATCCAGACGGGCGCGCAGTTCATGGCAATGCGCCGCGACCGCGACTGGAAGCTGGTTTATTACCTGGGCGTGGACGAAGGCGAATTGTATGACCTCAAGGCCGATCCGGGGGAGTTGCGCAACCTGTGGCGCATTCCCGGGTATCGAGCGCGGCGCGACAGCCTGGAGCGTGAACTGCTCGAGTGGTTCGTACGTTCGGCGGTGTCGTCGCGCGCGGCGCCTACCCGCAAGCCGCAACAGCCGATGTTCATTTGATTCTACGGGAGACATCATGAAGAAGTTATTGCTTGCTGTGCAGGCGCTGTGCTGGTGTTTGGCGGCGGTTGGCTTTTCGTCACCGGCTATTGCCGGCTATCCTTCCCATTCGATCAGCATCGTTGTCGCATGGCCGCCCGGCGGCCTGGTGGATAACTTGACGCGTATTGTCGCGCAGAGGTTCCAGCCGGAATTGGGCCAGCCGGTGGTGATTGAAAACAAGCCCGGCGCCGGAGGCCTGGTCGCGGCCAATTTCGTCGGCCGTGCGCCGGCCGACGGCTACACGCTCCTGGTTACCACCAGCGCTTTGACCATGAATGCCGCGTTGCGCAAGAAGGAACTACGCTTCGACGTGCTCAAGGACTTCGAACCGATTACCCTGGCCGGGCTGGCGCCATCGGTATTGATGGTGCGCAACAGCCTGCCGGTCAAGAGCGTGAAGGAGCTGATCGCCCTGGCCAAGTCGGAGCCCGGCAAGCTCACTTATGGCTCCGCCGGCATAGGCACGCCCGCCAATTTTTCCAGCGAACTGCTCAACACGATGGCTGGCGTCCGCATCATGCAGGTGCCCTACAAGGGAGCGCCCCCGGTGATGCTCGACCTGGCTGCCGGGCGCGTGGACATGGCATTTGCCAATACCACGGTGGCGCTGCCGCAGGTGCTGGCGGGCCACGTACGTGCTCTGGCGGTCACCAGCACCAAGCGCTCGCCCCTGCTTCCGAATGTTCCGACCCTGGCCGAGGCGGGGCTGCCGGACTTCGAAGCGGATCAGTGGGTAGGCTTTCTCGCGCCGCGCGGCACGCCGCGGCCCATTCTGGAGCGGCTGGCGAAAGACATCAATCTTGCCTTGCTGGATCCGGCCGTCCGTGCCGCGCTGGCCAAGCAGGGGATAGACGCCGGCGGCCACAGTACGCCCGCGTCTTTTTCCGCGTATCTGAAAAAGGACCTGGCCAAGTGGACCGGTGTAGTAAAAGCCGCTCACATTACTGTCGATTGAGGCTGCCATGCGTGTCATCTTCGTGCTTTTCGACTCACTCACACGTGCCGCATTGCAATGCTACGGTGGAACTACCGTAAAGACGCCGAATTTTCTGCGTTTTTCGCAGCGGGCAGTCACTTTCGATACGCACTACGTGGGCAGCCTCCCCTGCATGCCGGCTCGCCGCGATCTTCACACTGGCCGCTTGAACTTTCTGCATCGCAGCTGGGGGCCGTTGGAGCCATTCGATCAGTCCTTCGCTGCGCTATTGCGTGCCGCTGGCGTATACACGCATTTGGTGTCGGACCACTACCACTATTGGGAGGATGGCGGGTCGACTTATCACAACCGCTACAGTACCTGGGAGTTCGTGCGAGGGCAGGAATGGGATCGTTGGAAGGCAATGGTAAAGCCGCCGCTGGAGCGCTGGCGCGAGAAATACCACCCGCTGCAGCAGCCGCAAAACAAGGATGACGGCCGGTGCCAGGCCATGGTCAACCGCGAATCTATGATTGCCGAAGAGGACTATTGCTGTCCGCGTACGTTTTCCGCGGCATTTGAATTTCTGGATCGCAACCGTGAAGCGGACAACTGGCTGCTGCACCTGGAGTGTTTTGATCCTCATGAGCCGTTTCATGCTCCGCAGCATTTTCGCAAGGATTATCCCACTGGATATAAGGGCCCGATCCTGGACTGGCCTCGATATAAACGGGTCGAGGAGAGCCCTGAGGAAATCGCCGAATTGCGCGCGAATTACGCCGCCTTGCTGGCGATGTGCGACAGCTATTTCGGCCGGCTGATGGACTATATGGACCGCCATGCCATGTGGGAAGATACTGTGCTCATCCTGACCACGGATCACGGATTCTTTCTTGGCGAACACGATTGGTGGGGCAAGAACCGCATGCCTTTCTACAATGAAGTCGCGCATATTCCATTGATGATCCATCATCCGGACTATGCCGGACAGGCCGGTACGCGCCGCAAGGTGCTGACACAGACGATCGAC
>JAFIHO010000155.1 GCA_017849395.1 Hyphomicrobiales bacterium | reverse complement strand
CTAGGGCGACGGGCGGCCGGTGCGGCCGCGTTTTGCGCTTTTCCCGCTGCCGCTGCTGCGGGCGGGGGCGTTCGGGATGCTGTCGGCGGTCCTGTTCTCGGTGCCGCCGCTGAGCCGCGCCCGCGCCATTCCGCCTGCCAGCCTGTTCCGCGACACGGTCGCGCCGGGCGAGACGGGATTCCAGCTTGTCTATCTGCTGGTATCGGGCGTGGCGGCGGCGATTATTGCCGCGCTGACCCTTGCGGTGGCGCCCCGCCCCGTCTTCGCGGCGCAGTTCCTGGTGGGCGCTGCCGCCTCGCTGGTGGTGTTGCGCCTGCTGGCGGAAGGATTGCGCCGGGTCGTGGGGCGGTTGAAACCGAAATCGCCGCTGGTGCGGCTGGCCTTTGCCAATCTGCTGCGTCCGGGCGCGGCCACAGGCGGCGTGGTGACGGCATTGGGGCTGGGGCTGACGCTGCTGGCGACCGTGACATTGCTGGCAGGCACCATATCGGCGCAGGTGAAGGACGCCCTGCCCGACCGCGCGCCCAGCTTCTTCTTTGTCGATATCCAGCCCAGCCAGGCGGAGCAGTTCGACCGCATCGTCACCGGCACCAGAAGCGCCGAAGGCTATAAGCGCACCCCGATGATCCGGGGCCGCATCGTGTCGGCCAAAGGCATTCCTTCCACGAAACTGGTGGTCTCCAGCGAGGCCAAATGGGCGTTCAATGGCGACCGCGGCATCACCTATGCCGAAACGCCGCCGCCGGGCACCGTCATCACGCGCGGTGAGTGGTGGGCCGCGGAGTATCGCGGCCCGACCCAGATCTCGCTGGATCAGGCCATCGCCGACGGTGCCGGCCTGAAGAGCGGGGACAGCATGGTGCTGAATGTGCTGGGCCGGGATATCGAGGGACGCATTTCCTCGCTGCGGAAAGTCGATTTCACCAATGGCGGGCAGAATTTCATCCTCGTGCTGTCGCCGGGCGTGATCGACAAGGCGCCCCATTCCTTCCTTGCCACGGTGCGGGTGAACGACCAGGACGAGAACCGCCTCTACATGAAGATCACGGACACATTCCCCAACATCTCCACGGTGCGGGTGAAGGACGCCATCGCCCAGGTGCAGGGCCTGTTGCAGCAGCTTGCGGCGGGCATGAGCGCCGCCAGCCTGGTGACCATCTTTGCCGGGCTGCTGGTGCTGGCGGGGGCCATCGCGGCGGGCGCGCGGGCACGGCTGTACGACGCCACCATTCTGAAGGTGCTGGGCGCGACGCGCTGGCGGATCGCCATTGTTTACATCATCGAATATGGCGTTCTGGGCATCGCCACCGGCCTGATCGCGCTGGTTGCGGGGACGCTCGTGTCCTGGGTCGTGGCGCGCACCATTCTGGAGGTGCCTTTCGTGTTCGATCCCGCCGCCGTGGCGATCACCGTGGCGGGCGGCGGCCTGGCCACCCTGCTTTTCGGGCTCATCGGCGCGCTGGCGGCGCTGTCCGCCAAACCGGCCCGGCGGCTGCGGTCTGCTTAATGGCTGTTAATGCTGGAAAATACCCACGATTGTAACAAAACCTTGCTGACGAGATGGCCTTGATACTGCCGCAACAAATCACGATATACTACTGGTCAAAGGAGTAACTCATGGCTGACTTCGACAACCGGATTTTGCGTGGCACGGCGACCGCCGACACCACGATGGACCTTGGCCTGCGCGCCCATATGCTGCGGGTCTATAACTACATGTTCGGCGCGCTGGCGCTGACTGGCGCTGTCGCCTGGGTGGTGGCCAACACGCCGCCGCTGCTGAACCTGCTCTATCGGGAAGTGGTGACCGCGAACGGCGTGTCCTATGGCCCGACCATGCTGGGCTGGGTCGTGTTCCTGGCGCCGCTGGCGCTGGTGTTCTTCCTGTCCTTCCGCGTGATGCAGATGAGCCAGGCCGCCGCGCAGGCGACCTTCTGGACCTATGCCGCGCTGGTCGGCGCATCGCTGGCGTCCATCCTGCTGCTCTACACCGGGGCCAGCGTGGCGATGACCTTCTTCGTCACCGCGGGCACCTTCGGCGCGATGAGCCTGTATGGCTACACGACCAAGCGTGACCTGACCGGGCTTGGCTCGTTCCTGTTCATGGGCCTGATCGGCATCCTGCTGGCGTCGCTGGCCAACCTGTTCTTCAAGTCGGCGGCGGTGGAGTTTGTCGTCAGCGTGCTGGGTGTGCTGATCTTTACCGGCCTGACCGCCTGGGACACGCAGAAGATCAAGAACACCTACTATGCGGTTGGTGGCGACACCGCCGCGGCAGGCAAGGCGGCGATCATGGGCGCGCTGTCGCTCTATCTCGACTTCCTGAACATCTTCCTGTTCCTGCTGCGCTTCATGGGCGATCGTAGGTAACAGGCTCTAACCTGAAACGGAAAAGCCCGGTCGAAAGACCGGGCCTTTTCTTTTTGTCGCTATAGTAAGTGCTGAAGCTCGGTGGCCACTTGGGCCGTCAGTCTGCCAGCGCCTTCAACAGCTTCTTGTCGAAAATCTTCAGCACCTGCGCCAGTTCGTGGCCGCGCTTGAGAACCAGGCCGCCTGCCGCGATGACGGCATACTGGCCCTGGCGGCTGCGCAGTTTCGGGCGCTTCTCGATACGGAACAGCGGCATCTCGCTGGTGCGGCGGAAGACGGAGAACACCGCCACCTCTTCAAGGAAATCCAGCGCGTAATCGCGCCACTCCCCCGCCGCGACCATGCGGCCATAGACGGTGAGAATGCGGCTGAGTTCGGAACGGTCGAAGCGGGTTTGGGGGACCGCGTTCCGCTGAGAATCCCGCGCGGCAAGCGCGCGATGAAGCGATATGGGTTCTTCCACCATCCAGCAGGATGATGGGACGGGAACCGGGCGGCTGCAAGGCCTTCCCGACACTATTCCGTCATATGCCGGTTTATGTCGCGGCCGACGGGTTTACCGTTTGACGGCGAGCATCATGCCGTCGCCGATGGTGGTCAGCGCCATGTCCACGCGCGCATCGGCGTGAATCTTGGCGTTGAGGGCCCGAAGCGCCCTGGGCGCGGCATCCTGGATTTTCGGGTCCGCGACTTAGCCCGAATAGAGCATGTTGTCCAGCGCGATCAGGCCGCCGGGCCGCAGCAATGTCAGCGCGCGTTCGTAATAGGCGTCGTATCCGGTCTTGTCGGCGTCGATGAATACCATGTCGAAGGGGCCCTCACCCCTGGCGATCATCGCGTCCAGCGACGCCAGCGCGGGGCCGATGCGCAATTCGATCTTCCGCTCCACGCCCGCCTCCCGCCAATAGCGGCGCGCGATATCGGTGTATTCCTTGCTGACATCCAGCGCGACGATGCGGCCATCCTGGGGAATCGCCGACGCAACGGCCAATGCGCTGTAGCCGGTGAATACGCCGATTTCGATGCAGTTTTTCGCGCAGGTGAGTCGCGCCAGCAGCGCCAGCGACGCCGCCTGCTCCGGCGAAATCTGCATTACGGCATCGTCACGTTTCGCCGTCTCCTCACGACAGCGTTGCTGGATTTCGGTTTCGCGCCCGCCATACGCTGTCAAATAAGCCAGAATTCCGGGATTCGGCTCGATCATGCGACCCATGACGTTCTCCTGACGGAAATGTCATCGGGGAACCGTGCCCCGAAAAGGTCACGATTGAACCATTTGCGCGCCGCTTTCACCAAACATTCTTACTTCGTCGGTTGGCTCACGAGTTTGAGCGGGTCCGGAACAACAAGCCCCCCAGCCCCTTTCCGGGTTCGTTCTCGAGCCAACCGACAGTTTCTCTAAAAATGAATCTTGTTTAGTCGCGGTTCTGGACGGAAAACCGCTCCGCGCCTTTGGCGCTCCGCACTTTTCCTGGAACCGCTTAGCGGCCGCCCATTGAGCGAATCAGTTCGCGCAGCAATGCGTCGATCTGGCCGAACAGGCCGCCGACCGCGCCGACGAAACTCAGCACCATCACGCCATAGGGCAGATAGATGTCCGGCCGGTCGCCCAGCAGGTTCGACACACCCACCGCCACGATGCCACCCGCCGCGCCCACCACGCCGCCGCCCAGCGCCCCCAGAACGAAACCGCGCGCCAGGTCGCGGGCATAGAGCAGGCCCGCCACGCCAGCGACCATCATGCAGCCGAACAGCAGGAAATGCGGACGCGCATCGGGCATGAAATGTCCGAGCAGGACGAGCAGAAGCTCGAACCCCGTTACAACCAGCAGCGCCCGGCGCAGGATTTTGATGTCGATCATGGTGTCTCTCTGCCGGCAGCCTAAAGGCAAAGGCTGCGGCGGCTCCAGCCTTTTGCTCCGATAAGGTGCTCAACTTGCGGGCAAAAGCCGAACTGTCTAAGCAAGTCTCAAGGGAACCGGGCATGGACATTCAAAACACGGCGATGGGCCAGGGACCGGACAAGCCGGGCGAGACGCCGCTGTTCCTGCGCGACCTTTGGTATGTCGCCGCCCTGGCGGAAGGTTTCGGCCCCGGCGTGATGCGGCGGGAGATGCTGCTGGGCGAGCCGGTGGCCATCGGGCGCTTGCAGAACGGCGAATGGTTCGCGTTGCGCGACATCTGCGCCCATCGCGGCATTCCGCTGCGCTACGGCAAGGTGATGGGCGACAGCGTGCAGTGCTGCTATCACGGCTGGCGCTTCGGGCCGGACGGCGCCTGCGTCGAGATCCCGAGCCTGCGCGAGG
>JAFIHO010000154.1 GCA_017849395.1 Hyphomicrobiales bacterium | reverse complement strand
GACCTGCTCCACGCCGCCCGGCGTGATCTGCAGGCTGTAGGTGGCGTTCTTGGTGCTGGTGGCGGTTTCGCCGCTGGCGATCTTCTGGAAGCGGGTCTGGAATCCGGCCGCCGACAACTGGCCGTTGATGTAGGTGACGATATTGCCCAGGGTCAGGTCGCCCGTCACCTTGGACAGATCGATATCGAGATCGGTGGCGACGCCGCCCTTCTTGACAGTGACGGTGAAATGGTCCGACGCAGACAGGCCCGGCAGCGCCTGGTTGATGGTGGCGCCGGTCGCCAGGGTCTTGGTCTTGTAGGTGAGGCTGCCGGTGGGGACGCCTGCGCTGCTGACCACATTGTCGGACGAAGCAGCCGCCTGCAGCGCGAAATTGTTGAAATCGGTTTTGGCGATGAAGTCCTGCACCTGTTGCAGCCCGGCCTGGAGCCTGTCGTTCAGGCCTGCCATCTGGCCCGGCGTGGCCGTGCTGCGCTGGGCCATCTTGACGATATAGGCCAGGGTGTTGACCGCAGTGTAGAGCGAGAACAGGTTCTGGTTGTCCTGCACCTTCTTGTCGTCGGCCGTATTGGCGACGCGCGGCACGTTGGACGTGTCGATGAAATCCTTCATCGCAAGCGCCTGCGAATCCCGCTTGCTTTCGGGCAGTTGCGGCAGGGACCAGGGCGTCACGTCATTGGCGGTGGAACGGCCCGCGGACTGGGCGGCGGCGATGCGGTTGGCGGCGGCCTGTGCGGACGGACTCGCGCTGCGCTGGGCCTGGTAGAAGCCCAGCAGCGCCGAAGAATCGAGACCGTAAATGCCGTTCGCCATTGCGCGCTTTCTGACTCGCGGAAAATCTCGCACCGGCGCTGTTAACGGGGTGATAATGACGGCCGTCACGGCGTGCGCGAGAAAGATGTTTCGTGCGGTTGCGGCAGGAAAAACAGGTTTAACGCCGCCTTAATGGCCCCCGCGCGAAGCTTGCCGAATGGCTGCGGCGGCAAGCATCTGTGAGGACTTCTATAAGCGCGGGCTGCAATTGTCGGCGCGCGGCCAGCATCTGTTGGCTATCGAGGCGTTCGAACAGGCGCTGGCGGCCAACACGCAGGATACAAGAGTGCTGTTCGCGCTGGGCAACACGGCGCGTGCGCTCGGCATGGCGGGGCCAGCCGAGCATTTTTTCCGGCAGGTTCTGGCGGTTGAGCCGGAACGGCTGGAAGCGCTGGTCAACCTGGCCAATCTGCTGCGAGCGGGCGGCCAGTTCGATGCGGCCATCGCCATCCTGGAACCGGCGCTGGCGCGGACGCCGGACAGCCCCGAACTGAACCTGACCCTGGGCTCGGCCTGGCGGGAGAAGGGCGATATCGCGCAGGCGATTGCTTTCACCCGCGCCGCGCTGGCGGTCCGGCCGGATTATGTCCCGGCCTTGTCCAACCTGGCTGATCTTTTGTGCGATGACGGTGGGCGGGACGAGGCAATGGCGCTGTATGAGCGCGCCATCAAGGCCGATCCCAAGAACGCACAGGCGCGGCTGAATCGCGCCGTGCTGCATCTGCTGAATGGCGAACTGAAAGACGGTTGGCGCGATTATGACGCGCGGCTGTCATTGGCGGACAAATTTCCTGCGTCGCAATTGAAGCTGGCGGCCTGGACAGGCGGCAGCCTGAAAAAGACGCGCCTGCTGGTGCGGGCGGAACAGGGCGTGGGCGATCAGATCCTGTTCGCCAGCATGATCCCCGACCTGGCGGCGCGAGCGGCGCAGGAGGGCGGCAGCATCGTGCTGGAATGCGAGCGCCGGCTGGTTTCCCTGTTCGCGCGCTCTTTTCCTGATGTGACGGTGCGACCGTCCGATATCAGGATGGCTGCGGGTTCGCCGGTGGCCGATTATGCCTGGCTGAAAGCGGCGGGCGGCGCCAATGCCGTCATCGCCATGGGCAGCCTGCCCCGCTATCTGCGCGGCAAGCAGGATGCATTTGCCATTCCCCATGCCTTCCTGACGCCGGACGCGGACGAAACGGCGCTGTGGGAGATCGTGCTTGGCCCGGATGCCATCGGCATCTGCTGGCGCAGCGGCAAGGCGGGCGGACATCGCGCGGTTCAATATGCGCCGCTGGAAGCATGGGGCGCGTTCCTGCGCGACGTGAAGGGCACCATCGTCAGCGTCCAGTATGACGCGACGGAGGAAGAGATTTCCAGGCTGGAACAGATGAGCGGGCGGCGCATCGTCGTGCCGCGGGGGATCGATCAGAAGAACGAGCTGGACCGCGCCTGTGCGCTGTTGTCGGCGCTGAACTGCGTCATCACCGCGCCGACGGCGGTGGCGTGGCTGGCGGCCGGGACCGGCGTGCGGACCCTCAAGATTCTCTACGACACAAGCTGGACCGCGCTGGGCCAGCCGCATGAGCCTTTCGCGCCGTCCTGCATCTGTGTGATGCCGCAGACGCGCGGCAACTGGGCCGATGTTTTCGCGAAAGCGCGCGGGCTTATATCGCCGCTCTGACCGGCGTCTTGGCTGCCGCCAGCGCGGCGGAGAGATCGGCGGCGATGCGCGCCGCGCCCTGACCGTCGATCAGCGACAGGCCGATATTGTGCATCCGGCGGCGGGTGGAGGCATTGTACATCAGGGTCTGGACCGCATTCAGGATATCGACATTGGCCAGATGTTCGGCGACACCGAGCGAGAGTCCCATTCCGGCTTCGGCAAAGGCCGAGGCGGAACGCGCATGGTCTTCGGTCAGGCCAAGATAGATCGTGGGCACGCCATGCGCCGCAAGTTCATAGGCGGTGACACCGAACGCGCACAGCGCAAGGTCGGCATTGGCATATTCGGTGGACAGATCGTCCGCGCCTTCCACCGTTTCGTAATTGCGGCGGCAGGCGGTGATGCGGGCCACGACCTGTTCGCGGTCCGCCATCCCTGCGCCGATCACGAACCGGATGCGGAAGGTGGAGCAGAGGCCCGACAGCGCCTGGGCCGCGCGTTCGGTCAGGCCCAGGGGATCGCTGCCGCCCATCGCAACCAGCAGGGTGGGACGCGCATTCTGGGCGCGCGGCGGTGAGGTATGGGGGTTGAGGCCCAGCAAGGACCATTCCCAGCCGATTCGGGTGATGCAGTTGGAGCCGGACCAGTCCAGCGTCTTCGCGCCGGGCACCGCAGGATAATAGGCGAAGTCGGCGGCCAGGCGGCGCTCATGGCCGTCATCGATCACGGCTGTCACCGCGACCTGGCGTTTCAGCTTTTCCAGCATCCCGCGCGAGGGGCCCGCGGGGCCGTCGAGAATGAGAATGTCCGGCGCTTCGGCCGCAAGCACTGAACCCAGATGCGAAGCCCCGATCACGCCGAAGCCCGCCTTGCGGATCGGCGCGGCGGCATCGCCGGTGCCGTTCAGCGCAAACACCGAACCGATGCCTTCGCGGTCGCGCAGCGCGCGCGCCAGCGCAACCATGCGTTTGACATGGCCATGGCCGAACCGGCCGCCGCCATCGCAGCGGATCAGCGCCAGGCCGCCGCCGGAATAATCCCTGGTCACCTGGATCGGCTTCTGACGCACATGCGCGTTGATGGCGGAGAGCGACGGTTCACGCTCCAGCAGCAGCAAGAGGTCCGCCAGCGAGGCTTCGCCTGCGCGCGCATCCATGCGGGCATGCACCGCTTCCACGAAAGCCAGATCGTCGGGCGTGTCGATGGTGAGACGGCCGCCCTTCTTCGCCAGCGCGGGCCAGGGCGCGGCGCGCACGACCTTCACGAAATCCGGATGCAGCTTGAAATAGCCGGTGACATGCTCGCGCGCCGCGGGATCGTTGGCGGCATCCATCATCAGCTTGTCCAGGGCGCGGCGGCTGAAGGGATCGACGCCTTCATGGGCGCATTCCCCGCCCTCCTGTATCAGCACATAATCGCCCTCCTGCTCGATCAGGGTGGCGATGAGATGATCCACGAAAGCCGCGTCGATGAAGGGGGCGTCGGACGACACACGGACGATCACATCGGCGTCCATTGCCTCTGCCGCCAGCGCGAAACGCGCCAGCACATCGTCTTCCGGACCGCGAATGACAGTGACGCCTTCCGATGCGCCGAATTCCACAATCGCCTCGTCCAGCGGATTGGTGGTGGTGGCGATGGCGATATCCTCGATCAGGCGCGAGGATTTCAGGCGATGCACGATGTGCCACAGAAGCGGTTTGCCCGCGACCGGCTTCAAAACTTTCCCCGGCAGGCGGGTGGAGCCCATGCGCGCCTGGATCACCGCCACGACACGGACATGCTCGCCGTCACCCATGGGACGCAGTGTTTCGCCCGCGCTCGATGTGACGAGAGGAGCCCGTGCGTTCATGCCGCGCCTTTCAGAGAGTCGTTTTCCCACTCTTCGCGGATGTGTTTCAGCGGGCGCATTCCATCCGTGGGATCGGCGCGCCAATCGCGGTCGGCCAGTTCGGAGGGCTGCGGGCCCTTGAAGCCATAGCCGTCGGCGATGAAGCTTTCGCGTATCCGCGCGATGGCGGGCGCGATCTCATGCGGCAGCCAGCAATGCCCAGCTTCATATTCCGCGCCGGCGCCATCCAGATCGAGATGGAACTCGACCGCCGATGCGCCCCAGCGATGCACCGCCCGTTCGATCACCGCCGGGCGGCGGGTATGGTCGGACCAGCCGACCTTCAGGCCGGTCGCTTCGCGGATCGCGGCGATGGCCGAGAGATTGGCTTCCGCCGCCGGGGTGGGATAGGCGGAGACGCAGTGGAGCAGGGTTACGTCCCTGGCCCCCGCATCCTTTAAGGTATTGGAAGCATTGATGATTTCTTCCATGGTCGCCATCCCGGTGGACAGGATGATGGGCTTGCCCGTGGCGGCGCAGGCCTTCAGCAGGTCGGTGACCAGAAGCTCGTAGGACGCGATCTTGTAGAAATCGACAAAGGGCTCCAGCTCCGCAACCGCCTCCAGATAGAAGGGGGTGCAGGAAAATTTTATGCCCCGCGCCGCGCAATGTCGGGCGAGCGGCGCCAGATGGGCGGCGGGAAGTTCCCAGTCACGGCGGGCCTGGTGCTTGGCGCTGCGCTGCAGGATCTCCGGCGCAAACATGCGGTCGATCTTGAAGAGCTGGAACTTTACCGCGTCACAGCCCGCATCGGCGGCGGCATCGACAAAGGCATGCGCGCGCGCCAGGTCGCGGCCGTGATTGCTCGAGGCTTCGGCGATGAACAGGCAACCGGGGATTTCATGGTGGCGCGGAATCATCAGGCCGCTCCTTGCATATTTAACCGTTTCTAAAGCCGGGATGGCTAAGAAGCGGTTAACAGGACCGCACCGAAATGAGCCACGCACCGATCCCGGAACTTGTCGCGGACAAAGCGCATCGCGGACCGCGCATCGCGCATGCCAAAGGGCATGACATCATCGCGTGCGAGATTTGCGGCTTCAAACATGTTCTGCCGCTGCCCGATCCGCAGATACTGGCGCGCGAATATGCGGAAAATTATTACGCCGAGGAGAAGCCCAACTTCATCGCCCATGCGGGTGAGGATCAGGACTGGTTCGCGCTGGCGCAGAATGACAGGCTGGATGCATTCGAGCGGTTTCTGGGAAAGGAACGGCGGCGTCTGCTGGACATCGGTTGCGGGCCGGGCTTCTTACTGAAGACCGCCATCGCGCGCGGCTGGGATGCGCATGGCGTCGAGCCGTCGCGCCAGGCGGCGGCCCATGCCCATGCGCTGGGCGCGAAGGTTACGCGCGGGCTGTTCGACGCGCACAGCGCCGCGGAATTGGGGCGTTTCGATGTGGTCAATCTGACCAACATGCTGGAGCATGTGCCCGATCCCATCACTATCCTGACACTTGCGCGCGATCTTCTGGATCCGGGCGGCGTGCTGGCGGTGGGCGTGCCCAATGATTTTTCGCCTTTGCAGATTGCTGCGCAGAACGCGGCAGGGCTGGATGACTGGTGGGTCGCGCCGCCGCATCACCTGAACTATTTCGATTTCGAATCCCTGTCGGCGCTGCTGGTGCGGCTGGGATTGAAGCCCGTGGAGCGCATGACCAGTTTTCCGATGGAAGCCTTTCTGATGATGGGCGACCATTATGTCGGCGATGCCGCATTGGGGCGCGCCTGTCACAACAAGCGCAAGAATTTCGATTTCGCGCTGGAAGCGGCGGGGCTGAAGGGCCTGCGCCGGGAATTCTATGGCGCACTGGCGAAACTGGGTCTTGGCCGCGAGGCTGTCGTGCTGGCGGTGAAGCCCTGATGGCACAGCCCTTCTTCATCGTTTCATCGGGCCGCTCCGGCACCGCCATGCTGCACAAGGCGCTTTCCGCCAAGCCGGGTGTGGCGATGCATCACGAATATGCCGTGGAGGTGACCCAGAAGCTGGGCGTGCAACGCTATCTGGGGCTTGTGGGTGAATCCGAGACGCGCGAGACCTTGCGTCAGATTTATCCTCTTCCCGTGATGGACAGCCGCGCCCGGCTTTGGGGCGATTCCTCCAACAAGCTGTCCTGGCTGATCCCCGATCTGGCGGAAATTTTTCCGGAGGCGCGCTTCATCCATCTGGTGCGCGACGGGCGCAAGGTGGCCAGCTCCTATTTCCACAAGCTGGGCGATGAATGTTACGACGACGCCTCCAACGCGCGCATGCAGGCGCATTATGACGATCCGGCGCGGGTGCCCGCGCCGCCGCCGGAGAAGCCCTATTGGTGGCCGGTGCCGCGCCGGGGCAAGCGAGAGGCCGAAGAATTCCGCAACTGGGACCAGTTCCAGCGCATCGCCTGGCACTGGGCCGAGATCAACCGGGTGGCGATGACGGCGCTGGCCGCCCTGCCGCGCGAGCGCAGCCTGTACGTGCGGCTGGAGGATTTGCGCGCATCGCCGGCCGAAGTGCGAAATCTTTACGAATTCTTAACCCTGCCCTTCCAGGACAGCGACTTCGCCATCTTCGCGCGGCCGCACAATGTGAACCGCCCGGAAGACCGTTTGCTGGACAGAAGCCAGCGCAGCCAGTTCGACGCCATCGCGGGCGATATGATGCGGCGGCTCGATTATGCCGGGACGGCCGAGTATCGCGTCAAATACTAATTAACGACTTGTGGCGTTTCATGGTTACCGGTTTCTTGTCCGGTCGCCCCCAACGTGTCCAGTCACGGCAATATTTCCGCAAGTTCTGACAACGCGCCTTTGGCTTGCGACTTTTGCAGCCATCGGCTGCAACCGCGCTATACGCCCGACCGTTCGACGCGCGGCCTGACCGTGCATGTCTGTCCGCATTGCGGGCTGGTTCAGAGCGGCCCGCGCGTGGCGCGCACCAAGGATCGTCACAAGGCGGCGGTTTCCGGCGGCGCGGACTGGGGCAATGTGCGCTATGGCAAGGGCTTCCGCACCGGCGCGGCGATGGATGCGCTGGCGCGTCATGTCGATCTGAACTCCACTTTCTCCCTTCTGGATGTCGGTTCCAATCGCGGCAGCTTTGCCCGCGCGCTTCTGGACGCCGCGCCGCAGGCCGCGCTGACGGCGCTGGAGCCGGATGAGCGCTTCGCGCAATCGGTCGGCACCCTGGCGCGCACAAGGCTTGTGCAGGCCCGCATCGAGGACATGGCATTCGCCGACGCCAGTTTCGACATCGTGCATTCCTGTCACACGATCGAGCATCTGGCTTCGCCCTTCACCACATTGCGCGATCATGCGCGCATCCTGAAGCATGGCGGCCTTTTGGTGATCGACGCGCCCAACATCGCGCTGATCGGCGGTGACGACATTGTCGAGGAATGGTTCATCGACAAGCATCTTTATCATTTCTCGGCCCGCACCCTGTCGCGCATGATCACGGCGGCGGGTTTTTCGATTCTGGAGCAGGTCGATTCCGCCGACCCCATCAATCTTCTGTTCGTGGCGCGCAAGACCGGCCGCGCTGCCGCGCCCGCGGCCGCCGATCTTGCGGAAGTGGAACAGGCGGATCGTCTTCTGGCTCTTTATCAGCAGGCGCGCGCCCGCAATCTGGCGGCGCTGACACATGCGGCCTGCGAACTGGCCGCGCTGACGCCGCGCAAGGTTGCGTTGTGGGGCGCGGGGCGGCTGTTCGATCTTCTGGTGACGGAAGGCGGCTTCAATCCGCATCAGCTCAGCCTGCTGATCGATTCCCACCTGAAACAGCATATGGACAATCGTCATGGCGTGAAGCTGGACGCGCCCGAGGCGCTGCGCCAGACGCCGCCCGACACGATCATCGTCATGTCGCGCGGCTTCGCCGCCGAAATCACCGCCGAGGCCAAAAGGCTGGCCCCCGGCGCCGACATCATTCTCTACAGCGATCTATTATCCCGCGCACGCCTGCAATGCGCGGCATGAATTGGGGCCCAGATGACATTGCATCTTTCATCTCTTTCGCCGGACACATCATCTTCCATCAGCGGGCTTGAGACTCAACTTGCCCAGGCCGCGCGCTTCGTGCGGATGCACAGTATCGCATCCATCTATCATGCCGGTTCGGGCCATCCCGGCGGCGCGCTGTCTTGCGCCGATATCCTGGCCTGCCTGTATGGCGCGGAACTGAATGTCTGGCCGCGCGGGGTGGACGATCCGGTGCGCGACCGTTTCGTTCTGTCCAAGGGCCATGCTGCGCCGGCCCTGTATGCGGCGGGTGCCTATTTCGGCTTCTGCAATTCCAGGGAGGCGCTGAGGCTGCGCAAGCTGAACAGCCCATTCCAGGGTCATCCCCATGTGCTGGATCTGCCCTGGGTGGAGACCAGCACCGGCTCGCTGGGTCAGGGATTTTCGGTGGCTGTCGGCATGGCGATGGGGCTGAAGATGCTGAAACGGACGTCGCGCGTCTATGCGCTTCTGGGTGACGGCGAGTTGCAGGAAGGCGAAGTTTGGGAAGCCGCCATGAGCGCCGCCCATCACGGCCTGGAAAATTTATGCGTCATCATCGACTACAACAAGCTGCAGAGCGACAACCGCAACGATGTCATCATGCGGCTGGAACCGCTGGCCGCGAAATGGCGCGCCTTCGAATGGGGCGTGTGCGAGATCGACGGCCATTCCATTCCCGAAATCCTCAAGGCATTCCGCCGCGTGGTGGCCACGGTGAACCGGCCCTCGGTCATCATTGCCCATACCGTCAAGGGCAAGGGCATCCCGTACATGGAGAATGTTCCGTCCTGGCATGGCAGCGTGAAGCTGACCCGCGAGCAGACGGAACAAGCGCTGGCCGCGCTGGGCGCGACGGACGCCGAAAAGAAGGAATATCTCGATGTCTATTAATCCGGCCCTGATCGCATCGGGCGGCGATTCCCTGCGCGAGGCATTCGGCAAGACCCTGTCGTCGTTGGCCGATGAATTTCCCCGGCTGGTGGTGCTGGATGCTGACATCGCGGGCGGCACCGGGGTGCATCACCTGCGCAAGAGCCATCCCGAACGGGTAGTGCAGTTCGGCATCGCCGAACAGAACATGATGGCGGCGGCCGGCGGCATGGCGGCGGTTGGCCTGCTGCCCATCGTCACGACCTTTGCCGTGTTCTGTCTGCGTGGCCTGGAACAGGCACGGCTGTCGCTGGCCTATGCCAGGCGCAACGCCAAGATCGTGGCCAGCCATCCGGGACTGGATGTCGGTCCCGACGGCGGTTCGGCGCAGGCGCTGGAAGATATCGCGGCGTTCCGCGCCATTCCCGGCATGACGGTCATCTCGCCCGCTGACGCCACCGAGACGGCGCTGGCGACCCGCGCGATTCTGGAATTCGAGGGCCCGGTCTATATGCGGACCGGCCGCAGCCCCGCGCCGCGCATTTTCGGCGACGAACACAAATTCGAGATTGGCAAGGGCCAGGTCCTGCGCGACGGGCGCGATGTGACCATCATCGCCTGCGGCGTGGAAGTGTCGCGTGCCCTGACCGCCTGGGAGACCCTGAAAGCCGAAGGTATCCGCGCGCGGGTGGTCAACATGCCGACCATCAAGCCGATCGATGCCGGGCTGATCCGCAAATGCGCCAAGGAAACGGGCGCCATCGTTACGGCGGAAGATCATAATATCCATGGCGGCCTGGGCAGCGCGGTGGCCGAGGTTCTGGCCGCCAGCGTGCCCTGTCCGGTCGAGTTCGTTGGGGTGCGCGACACATTCGGCGCGTCGGGCGAACCGGAGGAACTGGCGGAGCATTTCGGCATCTCCGCGCCCTTCATCGTCGATGCCGCACGGCGCGCGCTGAAGCGCAAGAAGAAATGAGTTCTCGCTTTTCCCTGACGGGCCGCTGCGCCGTCGTCACCGGCGGCAGCCGGGGGATCGGCGCGGCCATCGCAATCGGCCTTGCCGAAGCGGGCGCAGACATATTGCTTACCTTTCGCGAGAAGGAAGCCGAGGCGAAGCTTGTGGCGAGGCACATCGTCGCGCTGGGCCGCCGCACGCTGACCGTGCGGATGGATGTGACGGATCGCGCCAGCGTGACGAAGGCAGCGGAAGCCGCGCGCGGGTTCGGCGCCGTCTCGATCCTTGTCAACAATGCAGGCATCAACAAACCGATGGATTTCGATCAGGTGACGGATGCGGACTGGGACATGATCCTGGACGCCAATCTGAAAGGGCCTTTCATCGTGGCGCAAACCTTCCTGCCTTTGCTGAAGGCGGCGGGCGGCGGGGCGATCACCCATATCGGTTCTGTTAGCGGCCAGTATGGCGGCCCGCGCACCGCCCATTATGCGGCGTCGAAAGCGGGGCTGATTTCCCTGGCGCAGGTCATTGCGCGTTTCGGCGCGGCGGATGGCGTGCGGTCCAACACCGTGGCAGCGGGCCTTGTCGCGTCGGAAATGGCGGCGGGCGGCATGCAGGCCGCCAGCGTCCAGAAGGCGGCAGAGAACATCATCCTCAAACGCATGGGCACGCCGCGCGAAGTGGCCGATGCGGTCGTGTTCCTGTCGTCGGACGCGGCCAGCTACATCACCGCGCAAACACTCAACGTTAATGGCGGACTGTATTTCTGATGGGTGATGAAAAGAAAAACCTGCTCATCATCTCCGGCGGCATCGAGGCGGCGGACGCCGCGAAGCGCGCCAGGGAGATGGGCTATAATGTCGTGGTGTCGGATCGCGATCCGGAGGCGCCGGGATTTGCCTTTGCCGATTCCTGCCTGATCGCGGACGTTTACGGCCCCAGTGAGACCGCCGCGGCCGCCGAACGCTATCACCGCAAGATCCGCCGGATCGATGGTGTGATATGCGTCGCCGCCGATGCACCCGTCACCGCCGCCACCGTGGCGCAGCGGCTGCGCCTGCCCGGTTTGCCGGTGCATGTGGCGGAACTGGCCTGCGACAAGCTGGCGATGAAGAATTGCTTCTTCAAGGCCGGGGTCAATGTGCCCTGGTTCGCGGAAGTCCGCACGGTGCAGGACTTGCAGCGCATCGCGGTCGAGCAGGGTCGCGATCTGGTGATCAAGCCGGTGGATTCGCGCGGTAGCCGCGGCGTGCAGCGCGTGGCGCAGGTAGCCGATCTCAACAAGGCGTTCCTGCTGGCGCGGTCCCATTCCCCGACCGAACGGGTGATGGTGGAGAAATATCTGTCCGGCCCGCAGGTTTCGACCGAAAGCATTATGGTGGGCGGGCGCTGTTTCACGCCCGGTTTCTCGGACCGCAATTACGAATATCTGGAGCGCTATGCGCCTTTCTTCATCGAGAATGGCGGCGACCTTCCCAGCCATCTGCCGGAAGAAACCCAGGCCAAGGTGCGCGATCTTGTGGCGCGCGCCGCCAGCGCCATGGGCGTCACCGACGGCACGGTGAAGGGCGACATCGTGGTTCATAATGGCGAACCCTATGTGATCGAGCTGGCGGCGCGACTGTCGGGCGGGTTCTTCTGCACGCGGGAAATCCCGCTCAATACCGGCGTGGATTTCATCGGCGCGGCGATCAAGGTGGCGTTGGGCGAGCCGGTCAGCGAGGACGAACTGACGCCGAAGCATTTCACGCCCGTGATCCAGCGTTATGCCTTTCCCCAACCCGGCAAGGTCGTGGATATCAGCGGCGCGGACAAGGCGCGCGCGATTCCCGGCATCGCCGAAGTGGTGGTGACGGCCAAACCCGGCGACGTGATCCCGCCCGCGGGCGACAAGCGGCCCAGCGCCGCCATGGTGCTAGCGACCGGAGCCTCGCGCGAGGCCGCGCTGGCGGCCGCCAATGACGCGCTTGCCGCGATCCGGATACGCACGGCATGAACGCGCCCTTCACCATGAAGGGCAAGCCGGTGAAACGCGACGGCGCGAGCGCGCTGACGGTGTTCGCCTTTTTTCATCTCAATCTCGCCTTCTCCTCCATCGAGGAGGAGAGGCGCGGCGAGGTGATTGCGCGCTGCTATTGGCCGCTGCTGGACATGGCCGGGCGCGTCGGTCCCATCGGCATGGAGATTTCCGGCTATACACTGGAAGAAATCGCGGCGCGCGATCCGGTATGGATCGCAAAAGCGCGCGAGCTGATCGCGGCGGGGCGCATCGAACTGATCGGTTCCGGCTATAGCCAGATGATCGGCCCCCTGGTGCCTGCGCGGGTGACGCGGGAGAATCTGCGGCTGGGCATGGCGGTCTATCAGCGCCTGCTCGGGATTCGCCCCAAGGTGGCGCTGGTCAATGAACAGGCCTATGCGGGCGGGCTGGTCGGTCTGTATCGCGAGGCGGGTTTCGAAGCCCTGCTGATGGATTGGGACAATCCCGCCGCCAATCATCCCGAATGGCCTGCGCAGACCCAGTATCTGCCGCAATATGCGGTGGGTCCGGCAGGCGAGGAGATCGCGCTGATCTGGAGCAACACGACCCTGTTCCAGCAATTGCAGCGCTTTGCTCATGGCGACACCGATCTGGATGCCTGGCGCGGCTTTGTGCGCGGACGGCGTGGTACGCAGCAGCGCGCGCTGTGCCTGTATGCCAGCGATGCGGAGATTTTCGACTTTCGTCCCGGCCGGTTCCGGACGGAGGAAAAACTGTCCGATGTCAGTGAGTGGGCGCGCATCGAAAGCGCCTTTCAGGCGGCGATCGAGGATGGCGCGATGTTGATTGCGCCGTCTGCGGTTCTGGGTTTGATGAATGAGCCGGAAGCAGGTAAGCGGCTGGTATTGGAAAGCCCCGCCTGTCCGGTGCCGGTGAAGAAGCAGCGCAAATACAATCTGGCGCGCTGGGCGGTGACGGGCCGGGACAATCTGGCGATCAATGCCGCCTGTGAGCGTATCTATCAGGGCATGACCAAGAGCGCGGCTCCGGACTGGAAGGAGCTTTGCTATCTGTGGGCCAGTGATTTTCGCACCCATCTGACGCAGAAGCGCTGGGCCGCCTATTGCGCGCGGTTGAAGGGGGCGGAAGCCAAATGGGCCGCAGCTCCTCCGCCGCCCGTGCCCTCGCCGGAGACGCCCGCCTTGACGGAGCGTTTCATCGACATCTCAACACCGCAGTTGAAGGCGCGGCTGGACCGGCGGCGCGGCATGGCGGTGCAGAGCCTGAAATTCGCATCCCATGCGCGCGCCGCCATGGGCGGGCTGCCGCATGGCACCTTCAACGACATCGCGTTGCAGGCTGACTGGTATACCGGCGACTGCGTGTTCGAAGCGCCGGGCGAGCACAAGCTGACTGATCTGGAATGGTGCGCCGCGCATAGCGAGACGCTGGGCAATGGCGATCTGATTGTCCATGCGCGCATCGACACGCCGCGCGGCGTCATCGAAAAGCAGATGCGTTTCTGCGCCGCCGCGCCCAGGCTGGAATACGGTCTGACCGTCGAGTGGGGGGACTGGGGCGAGGGCGTGCTGCGGCTGGGCCATTTCACCCTGTTGCCCGACGCTTTCGCTACGGACGCACTTGTGTTCTCGACCAACAATGGCGGCGGACGCGAGATTTTCGCGCCGGCTGGCGAGCGGATCGAGCATGGCGCGCCGGTGTCGTTCCTGGTGTCGTCATCGCACGGCGTGGGCATGACGGAAGGCTGGGCGGAGATCGGCGACGGCCGCACCGGGCTGCGTGTCGAGGTGGATCGCGCCACCGCGCCGCTATTGGGCATGCTCTGTCACCGCCCCGCAACCAATCATCGCGGCGAACCCAGCCTGTTCTGCCAACTGCAATTGTCGGCGCTGGAACTGGACGATACAAGCAAGCCCGGCTGTTACCGGGACGGCCCGCGCCGTTTCCGCTTCGCGATCAGCGCCGTCTGACGTTTTCTCAATCGTCCACGAGAATGCCTTCATCGGAGTGCGGCAGCGTTCGGTGAAAGAAATCGTTTCTGCGCCTTGAAAAAGATAAAGGGCGGAGCATCCGCTCCGCCCTTATCCTACACATATTACCCACCAGTGATATTCCCTTCGCCCCGGGGCGGGTGCCGCGTTTTGCGGTTACCCGACATCGGCTGGCGGCGGGCGGCGATTGCTCGCCGCCCGCGCCGTGGCTTAGCGGAACAGGGCCAAGACGGTCTGCGGCGCCTGATTGGCGATGGACAGCGCCTGAACGCCGAGCTGCTGCGTGACCTGCAGCGACTGCAGCTTCGCGCTTTCCTGCGCCATGTTGGCGTCGACCAGGTTGCCGATACCGGCGGTCAGCACGTCGGACAGCTTCTGGGCAAAGTTCGCCTGGATCGAGAACTTCGCAGCGCCGGCCGACAGCTTGGCGAGAGCGGAGTTCACGTTCACCAGCGAAGCCTGGATGGTCGAGATCAGGGTCGAGGCCTTGGCCTGGGTCGAGACTGACGAGGTCGACTTCAGGGTGACGATCGAGCCCGACAGCGACAGGTCCTGCGCCGCGGTGGTGATGCGGCGTTCGCCGTCCGAAGACGCCAGCGCCGTGATCTGGGTGGTCGAACCGTCCACCAGGTTGAAGCCGTTGAACACCGCGTTCTTCACGATCGTGGTGATCTGGTCGCGCAGAGCGGTGAAGTCGGCGTTGATCGCGTTGCGGCTGGACGAGTCGAGCGACGCGTCGGCAGCCTGCAGCGCCTTCTGCTTCATCTGGATCAGCAGATCCGAGATCGACTGACCCGCGGACAGGGCGACATCGATGGCGGAGGTACCGTTGTTGATCGAGTTGATCACCGACTCATAGCCCGCAACCGCACCGCGCTGGTTCTGGGCAATGGCGTAGATGGCGCCGTTGTCGCGCGCATTGGCAACCCGCATGCCGCTGTTGATGGCGGACTGCGTCTTGTTCAACTGCCCCTGCGTGGCGGTGAGGTACTGCAGCGCTACGGCGGCGCCGTTATTCGTATTGACGCTAAAAGACATTCGGTCTCTCCGTTCTGGGTATGGACGAGCATTGCTCACGGGCGTTTTGCCCACGGGGTCCTTGGCAAATGCCGTGCCGGAACGGATTCAGACTTTCCTAAACATCGATTTTGCGCGCGGGAGGAAAATACGATCCGGCGAGCTTTGCCGGGCGGCAGCGCGCACCGGGCATAATTTGCCGGGAGAGGGAAAATTTTGCCGGGTAACGCGGCAAATAATTCCACTTGTCGAAAATTACGCCGCGAGTTTGGCGCGCTTTTTTCTCAAGGACGCAGAAAAGAAATTTGCGGCGCGAAAGCGCATGAACTCCAAACGGAAAGGGCGGATCTCGCGATCCGCCCCTGGAAGCAATTTATGAAAATTCTGTCTAGCGGAACAGCGACAGGATCGTCTGGGGCGCCTGGTTGGCGATCGACAGGGCCTGTACGCCGAGCTGCTGCTTGACCTGCAGCGACTGAAGCTTGGCGCTTTCCTGGGCCATGTTGGCGTCCACCAGGTTGCCGATGCCGGCGGTGAGAACGTCGGTCAGCTTCTGGGTGAAGGTCGCCTGGATCGAGAATTTCGCCGCGCCCGACGACAGTTTGGCCAGCGCCGAGTTGACGTTGGTGAGCGATTCCTGAAGCGTCTGGATGAGAGAGGACGCCTTGACCTGGGTGGAAACCGAGGCCGTGGAGGTCAGGGTCACGATGGCACCGGACAGCGACATGTTCTGCGCGGAGGTGGTGATGCGGCGCACGCCGTCGGCCGAAGCCAGGGCGCTGACCTGCAGGGTCGAGCCGTCCACCAGGTTGAAATTGTTGAACACCGCATTCTTGACGATGGTGCTGATCTGGTCGCGCAGGGCCGAGAAGTTGGCATTGATGGCCTGGCGGCTGGCGGGATCCAGCGAAGGGGCCGCGGCCAGCAGGGCCTTGGCCTTCATCGGTATCGAGAGGTCCGAGATCGACT
>JAFIHO010000153.1 GCA_017849395.1 Hyphomicrobiales bacterium | reverse complement strand
TATACCAGCTTTGCGCCTGGCCTTTCAGCAGCGCGACCATGATCTGGTCCAGAACCTGTTGGTGAACGGTGGGATTTTCCAGCGGGACCAGCGCCTCCACCCGGCGGTCCAGGTTGCGCGGCATCCAGTCTGCGGAGGAGATGAACAGCTTCGCCTTGGGACTGGGCAGGCCGTGGCCCGCCCCGAAACAGACGATGCGGCCATGTTCCAGGAAACGGCCCACGATGGAGCGCACCCGGATATTCTCCGACAGGCCGGGCACGCCGGGGCGCAGGCAGCAGATACCGCGTATCACCAGTTCGATCTGCACGCCCGCCTGGCTGGCGCGGTACAGGCCGTCGATCATGGCCGGATCGACCAGCGAATTCAGTTTCAGCCAGATTGCGGCGGGACGTCCGGCGCGGGCATGCATGATTTCCTGCTGGATCATTTCGGCCAGCCGCCCGCGCAGCGAGAAGGGCGACACCGCCAGCTTCTCCAGCGCCACGGGCTCGGCATAGCCGGTGATGTAGTTGAACAATTGCGCCGCGTCGCGCCCCAGCGCCGGATCGGCGCTGAACAGCGACAGGTCGGTATAGATGCGCGCCGTCTGCGAATGATAGTTGCCGGTGCCGAAATGGCAGTAGGTGCGCAGGGCGCCGCCTTCGCGCCGCACCACCAGCGACACCTTGGCGTGGGTCTTCAGCGCGATGAAGCCATAGACCACCTGCACGCCCGCCCGCTCCAGGTCGCGCGCCCATTTGATGTTGGCGGCCTCGTCGAACCGCGCCTTCAGTTCGACCAGCGCGGTGACGGACTTGCCCGATTCCGCCGCCTCGATCAGCGCGGAAACGATGGGGCTGTCCTGGCTGGTGCGATAGAGGGTCTGCTTGATCGCCACCACTTCGGGATCGGCGGCGGCCTGGCGCAGGAACTGCACCACCGCGTCGAAACTCTCGAACGGGTGGTGGACGATCAGGTCCTTCTCGCGGATGGCGGCGAAACAGTCGCCATTATGGTCGCGGATGCGTTCCGGGAAGCGCGGCATATAGGGACGGAACTGAAGGTCGGGACGTTCCGGCAGGATGAGCTTGCTGAGGTCCGACAGGCCCATCAGATTTTCGACGATCACGATTTCGGATTCGTCCAGGTCCAGATGCTCGGCGATGAACTGGCGCAGTTCCGCCGGCATGGAGCGGCTGCATTTCATGTGGATCACGCTGCCCCGGCGGCGGCGTTTCAGCAGGCTCTCGAACAGCAGAACAAGGTCTTCGGCTTCTTCCTCGATCTCGACATCGCTGTCGCGCAGGATGCGGAACATGCCCCATCCGCCGACGCTGTGGCCGGGGAACAGCTTGTCGAAATATAGCGCGATCGCCTGTTCCAGCGGGATGAACCGCACCCGGCGATGATCGCTGTCGGGCAGGCGCAGGAAGCGGCGCAACTGCGGCGGCACGGGGATCAGCGCATGGAACGTCTTGCCGTCGCGCCGGTTGGTCAGCGACAGGGCGATGGTGAAGCCCAGATTGGGAATGAAGGGGAACGGATGCGCCGGGTCGATGGCCAGCGGCGTCAGCACCGGGAAAATCTGCTCGGCGAATTGCTGCGCCAGCCAGTCGCGGTCGCTCTCCTGGATTTCCGCGGCGGTGAGGACGCTGATGCCTTCGCCGCGCAGCTCATTGTCCAGCCCGCGCCAGATGCGCTGCTGGTCGGCGATCAGGCAGCGCGCCGTATCGTCCACCCTGGCAAGCTGCTGCGCCGGGGAAAGCCCGTCGGCGGACAGGGTGGTGACGCCTTCGCGCACCATGCCCATCAGGCCCGCCACGCGGACCATGTAGAACTCGTCCAGGTTGGATGCGGAGATGGACAGGAAGCGCACCCGCTCGAACAGCGGGTTGCGGCGATTCTCCGCCTCGCCGATCACGCGCCGGTTGAAGGCCAGCCAGGACAATTCGCGATTGACGAACCGTTCTGGCGAGGCGGGGTCGAAGGATATATTGGCGCCCTGCGGTCCCAGCGCGACCACTTCGTCGGTCGGCACATCGGCCCCAATCACCCCCAGATCCGGAGTCTCCGGCGACGCGGCCGTATAGCCGGTCTGGGGCGGCGCGTCGTTCGCAGCTCCGCCGATGGGAAAGGGGATGGGATCGGACATGCCCGAAATCTAGGGTAAATTGGTCAATCTGTCATGACTGTGCCCCCTGGTCCGCCAGCAAATCCTTAATAAGCCCAAGATTTATCGGCCTTTTTTCGGACAGGGCGCGCTGGTCGGCGCGGGCGACAAAGTCCCGTATGGCTTCCGGCGACCGCTCCAGGCTGCGGATCATGTGGCTCACCACCGTGTCTGGAACCTGAAGCTGCCGGTCCGCGAACAGCTTGGCCGCCAGCCCGGCCAGCAGCGCGTCGTCCGGCGCCCAGAGCGGAAAGGCCAGCAGCGCGCGGAAGCGGGACGACAGGTCCGGCAGCGCGGCGGGCCAGGCAGAGGGCACGGTCTGGGCGGTGAACAGCACCGGCACGCCGCTGTTGAGCAGCGCGAACAGCGCCGGTTCGGAGGTGGCGGTCTCCACATCCTCCACCACCACCGGCCCGCGCGGCGCATCGGTCAGGGCACTCGCGGCAATGACCGACGCCCCTGCCCGTCCGGCCCATACCGCCGCCAGATGCGACTTGCCGGACGCGGGCGGGCCGTAAAGCGCGGCCGCAGGCGCGGGCCAGCCGGGCCAGGAATCGATGAAGGCGACAGCCTGCGCATTGCCGGGCGCGACGATGAAGTCGGCGCGGCCCTGGGCGCTGCGGGTCTCAAGCGGAAGGACGAGTTGTGAAATCATCTCAGGCGGTGCGGCGTCCGGCGGACAGGCCGCGCAGGAAAATCCCGGCGTACATCAAGCCGGACAGCAGGATCAACGCCCCCACCACAAAAGCTCCCGCCAGCGCCAGTTGCGGCGCGGCGATATCGAAGGCCAGCATCAGCAAAAGGCCCAGCGCATAAATCACCTGCGCCGCCGTGGTGGCCTTGCCGATCAGCGGCGGATCGAATCCCACCGGCAGCGACAGGGCCCGTGCCAGAAGCCAGCCCGCCGCGATGGCCAAATCGCGCACCACCACCAGCAGCAGCAGCCAGAAGGGCAGCACGCCCACCAGCCACAGCGCCGCGAAACACAGCAGCATCAGCAATTTGTCGGCGGCCGGATCGAGCCATGCGCCGAAATTGGAGGTGAAGCCCCAGCGCCGCGCGATGAAACCGTCCAGCCCGTCGCTGGCCCCGGCGGCGGCGAACACCAGAAGCGCGGCGGTATCGTGCGTTTTTAGAATCAGCCAAGCCGCGAACGGCGCCGCCAGAAGCCGCAGCGCCGAAAGCAGGTTCGGCAGATGCCGAAGCATCTAGGGCCCACCTGCCGCGAGCATCCACTGCCCGCCCCGGTTGGTGAGGCTGACGCCCGACGCACCCAACGAGTCGCGCAACTGGTCCGGCGTGCCGATATAGGCGAGAGACACGCGCGCATAGCCAATGTCCATCGCGGTGATGACCACCTGAGTCACATTGCTGTTGGCGGTGAGCCGGTTCTGTATGTCGCCCCATTGTTCCAGCGACGCCAGCCGCACATCGGCGACCAGTCTTCCGCGCTGGCTGAAATCCAGCACGCTGCGGCTCTTCCACATGTCTTCCATGGCGCTCACTGCCGCCTGCGCCGCCGCCGGATAGGTCGTGCCCAGAGTCTGATGCAGGGGAACATCCACACTGACCTTGGGGAGCGCCGTCCCCAGTCCGAGGCGGCGGATATTCACCGTGACCTTGCCATCGGCATAGACGGCCTGCACCAAAGCCGCCTCGACCGCCTGGATACGCTGCGCAGCGGGGGCCACATCGGCCCAGCCCGCCGTGTCGAAATTCAGGTTGGACAAGGCGCGGTCGTCGGCTGGAGTGGCCACCTCGACCGGCACCACCGCTCCCCGGGATTCCAGACCCGACAGCGCCTGGGCCCAGGGGCCATGGGTCACGCCGGGCGACATGGCGACCAGCAGGATCGGCTTTACCGGCGCGGCGGTATAGGCGATGCCCGCGCCGCGCAGCAGGCGGGCCACCGCGTCGGGGCTGAACAGATAGGTGACATCGGCGACATAGCGGGTGGTGGAACGCCGCTCATTGGCGACGGTATAGCCGCGCGACAGCCGCAACAGGCCCTGGCCATCCAGCGACGGTTCGCGGTTCCAGTCCTGCTGGCGGGTCAGGCGGCGAAAGAGAATCTGAAACGCCTTGGGCCGTCCCTGCAGGATCGCGGCATTCAGCGCCTCGGTCGAGGAGGGACCGACCGCATCCACATGAACCCCGGAGACGGTATAAATGTCCTGCGCCGCGACGGGACGGGCGAACAGCGCCGCCAAAAAAAGGACAGCGGCGGCAAGGAAAAAGCGCGGATTCATCGGGACGCCTGATTTGGAAGTTTGCAGTATACTGGGCACCGCAAAAACACGAAAGCGCCCCATAAAGCAGTGAAAAGCAGGTTTTCTTCCCCCGTTGAGCGCAGCGCATGGCGGGGGAAGATGTCGCAGCGAAGTGTCGGCGAAGCCGACCTGAGCTGTGACAGATGGGGGCAAATAACCATCTTCGCTTGAACGCGCCCATGGGGGCGAGTAAAGCGAGCGGCCATTATTCCGTCACGGAACCATGACAGAAAAGAACGGCATTACCTACAAGGACGCAGGCGTCGATATCGATGCGGGCGAGGCGCTGGTGGACCGCATCGCGCCCGCCGCCCGGGCCACGCGCCGCAGCGGCGCGGATGCCGATCTGGGCGGCTTTGGCGGTCTGTTCGACCTGAAGGCGGCCGGGTTCAAGGACCCGATTCTTGTGGCGGGCACCGATGGCGTCGGAACCAAATTGAAGATCGCCATCGACACGCGCCGCTTCACCGGCATCGGCCAGGATCTGGTGGCAATGTGCGTCCACGACATCGTGGTGCAGGGCGCGGAGCCGCTTTTCTTCCTCGACTATTACGCCAGCGGCAAGCTGGACGTGGATGCGGCGGCCATCGTGATCGAAGGCATCGCCAATGCCTGCAAGGCCAGCGGCTGCGCCCTGATCGGCGGCGAGACGGCGGAGATGCCGGGACTCTATGCGAAAGGCGATTTCGATCTGGCGGGCTTCGCGGTCGGCGCGGTGGAACGTCATGCGATCCTTCCCAAAAAGGGCGCGATGCGCGAAGGCGATGTGCTGATCGGGGTGAAATCCAGCGGTGTGCATTCCAACGGCTATTCGCTGGTGCGCAAGGTGGTGGAGACCAGCGGCCTGGCATGGGATGCGCCCGCGCCGTTCGCGCCGGGCATGGCGCTGGGCGAGGCGCTGCTGACGCCGACGCGGCTTTACGTGAGATGCACGCTGGCGGCGCTTCACACCGGCGGCATCAAGGGACTCGCGCACATCACCGGGGGCGGCGTTACCGACAACCTGCCTCGCGCGCTGCCGGATGGCCTGGACGCGGAAGTCGATCTTGGCTCCTGGCAGCCGCTGCCCGTGTTCGGCTGGCTGGCGAAGACGGCGGGGATCGCGGAACGCGAGATGCTGCGCACCTTCAATTGCGGCATCGGCCTGGTCGCGGTCGTTGCGGCGGAGCAGGCGGGGCATGTGATCGACGCCTTCCAGGAATGCGGCGACAAGGCGGTGCGCATCGGCCATCTCATCCGCGGCGAAGGTGAAACAAAAGTCGTCTATCGCGGGGCGCTGAAGCTTTGAAGAAGCGTGTTGCCGTCCTGATCTCCGGGCGTGGCAGCAATCTTTCCGCGCTGATCGGCGCGGCGGCGGCGCCGGATTACCCGGCGCAGATCGTTCTGGTCATCTCCAATATCGCAGGCGCGGCCGGGCTTGCGCGCGCGGCGGAAGCGGGCATTCCCACCGCCACCATTGCGCACAAGGGCGAGACGCGCGAGGCGGTCGACGCGGAGGTGGATGCAGCGCTGCGCGCGGCGAATGCGCAGATCGTCTGTTTGGCGGGCTTCATGCGCATCCTCTCGGACGGTTTCGTGCGCGGCTGGGAAGGAAAGCTCATCAACATCCATCCCTCGCTGCTGCCCGCCTATCGCGGCACACGGGTGCATGAGCGGGTGATCGAGGCGGGCGAGGCGCTGTCGGGCGCGTCGGTGCATTTCGTGGTGCCCGAACTGGATGCCGGCCCGGTGATCGCGCAGGAGAAAGTGCCGGTGCATCCGTCGGATACGCCGGAGATTCTGGCGGCGCGGGTGCTCACGATCGAGCATAAACTCTATCCAGCGGGGCTGCGCATGGTCGCCGCCGGCGAAGTGCGGCTGGAAAAAGGGCTGGCGGTGTTCGGCTAGGGTGTGGATTCGATCCCGGCGGTCGATCGTCCCTGTGAAAGGCTTTCCGAAATCTCCCACAATCTGCGCGCGTCGGCGTCGTTGCGCGCCTCGGCGGTGGGTTCAGCAATCTTCCGCTTGCAGAAATATTCGCCGCTGATGTCCGCCACTTCGGGCGAGGACGACAAATAGATGATGGTGTCGGCGCCCTCCTCCGGCGAGATCGCGCCTAGCGGCTTGGCGATCCCGATCACCGCGCGCATGATGCCGCCTGACTGATCGCCGAACCGTGTGGCGACGAAACCGGGATGCAGGCAGTTGGCGGTGACGCCCGAGCCTGCCAACCGCCGCGCCAGTTCGCGCGTGAACAGGATGTTGCACAGCTTGGACTTGGAATAGACGTTGAAGCCGTAATATCCGCGGCTGGAGTGCAGCTCGGCGAACTCCAGCCCCGCGCCGCGATGGGCGCGGGATGCGACGGACACGACGCGCGCGCCGGGCGTTTCCTTCAGCCGCGCCAGCAGCAGATTCGTCACGACGAAATAGGCCATGTGATTGAGGGCGAAGGTTTTCTCAAGACCGTCTTCCGTCTCGGTGCGGCGATTGAACAGCGCGCCCGCATTGTTGACCAGCACATCAATCTTAGGCTCGGCG
>JAFIHO010000152.1 GCA_017849395.1 Hyphomicrobiales bacterium | reverse complement strand
GGTCAGCCCATCCTTGATGGCCGCAAAACGCATCCCGCGATTGCCGCCTGTCAGGCTGGCGAGGCCGCCGAACGCGCCGCCATTGGCGTCGGCGCTGCCGGTCGCGGGCGGGCCGCCGCGCTGGCTCAGCTTTCCGTCCGGCCCCTGCACGATGCCGGTGATCTCGAACTGGTTCTTCGAGAACAGGTACAGCATGTTGGTTTCCGGATCGAACGACGCGCCCGGCCAGTTGATGCCGCCCTGCAAGCCTGGCAGGTTCAGTGTGCCGAAGATTTTGTCATTCACCAGCGCGGGCGGCTCGAACAGCCCGCCATAGGTGTAATGGCTGGCGATCTCCATCGCGCGTTTTTTGAGTTCGGGCGTGAAGTCCACGAAGTCGTCATCGGTGACGCCTTGTTTCTCGAACGGCGGCGGCTTGGTCGGCATGGGCTGGGTTGGCGAATACCATTCGCCCGGCACCTTGCCTTTCGGCACCTTCTTTTCGGGGATCGGCCACACCGGCTTTCCGTTGGTGCGGTCCAGCACATAGACATAGCCCTGCTTGGTCGGCTGGGCGATGGCTTTCACCGTCTTGCCGTTCACCTGCAAGTCGCAGATCACACCGGCGCAGGACACGTCGCGGTCCCACAGGCCGTGATGGATCATCTGGTAATGCCATTTGCGCTGGCCGGTATCGATGTCCACCGCGACCAGCGTTTCGCCGAACAGGCCGGGACCCTGGCGGTCGACGCCAAGCTGGTCCGTTGGCGGCATCTCGACGCCGAAATAGAGCAGGTTCAGATCCGGGTCCGCCGACATGGGCGCCCAGGAGCCGGTGTTGCCCGTCGCCTCCGCCTGGCCGGGTGTGGTCCAGGTGTCGTAGCCGAATTCGCCCTTCCACGGGATGGTATGGAAAATCCATTTGCGCTTGCCGGTGCGCACATCGAAGCCGCGCACATAGCCCTTGCTCGCGGCGGTCGGCGCCGCGCCCATCACCACAACGTCCTTCACAACCAGCGGCGGGGCATGCAGGCCGATGATGCCGCGCACCGGATCCATCTCCTGGTCATTGTCCTTGCGCAGGTCGACCATGCCGTTGTTGCCGAACGCCGGATCGGGCAGGCCGGTGCGCGCATCCAGCGAGAACAGCGAATAGCCGCGCGTCACATACAGGATGCGTTCGTTGGTGCCGTCGGTCCAGTAACCGACGCCCAGGCCGGGACCGCCGCGCGAGCCGGTGCGCTCGCCCTCATCATAGGTGTGCATCCACAGCATCTCGCCGGTCGCGCCGTCCAGGCAGACGACATCGCGCCGGTAACCGGCGGTGACATAGATGCGGCCCTTCACGATCAGCGGCGTGGACTGATAGTCGGCGTCCAGCCGCGGCCCAAGCGAGTTGGTGCTGAAACGCCAGGCCAGTTCCAGCTTGTTGAAGTTGGAGGCATTGATCTGGTCCAGCGGCGCATAGCGGGTGCTGGACAGATCGTTGGCGTAATGAAGCCAGTTCGTGTCGGGAGCTTTCTGCGCCTGGGCCCAGGCGGGAAGATTCGCACCGATCAACCCCGCCACGGTCGATAAAAGCATGCCTCTGCGCGTTGCCATGATTCCTCCGACGATTGTGCCGCCGCTTATAAAGAATGGGCCTGCAAATGGCTATTTGATGTCTCCTCGCCGGTTGCGCCTTCTCGCCACAGTTAACGGCGGTTTCATCCTGCGAGACGGCCGTCACATATGCGGTGGCTTTGTTGCAGGCGCGAAATGCCCGGTTGCAGACCGTGCGATCAGATCATGCGGCGCATTCGCCGCGCACGGCCAGCGGCAATTCGACGGTCACCAGGGTGCCGACATGTTCCTCGCTCTCGATCCGAACCGATCCGCCATGCCGGGTGGCCAGCGCGCGAACCAGCGCCAGCCCAAGACCCGTGCCTTCGCGGGCCAGCAGGGGATTGTTGGACGCCTGCTCGAAGGCCTGGCCGATGCGTGACAGGGCGCTGGCCGGTATGCCCACGCCATTGTCCCGCACCGTCAGCCGGATGCGGTCCTGTACAATCCGCGCTGTGACTTCCACCCGCCCACCCGGAAGCGAGAATTTTACGGCGTTCGACAGCAGGTTGAGCAAAATCTGCTTGCAGGCGCGCGGATCGGCGATAAGGGTGAAGGGCACCTCCGGCAGGCTGGACGTCACGGTGATGCCACGCTCGTCGGCCCGCCGCCGGGTAAGCTGGATGCAATAGTCCACGGTCTCGGCCAGATCGACGGGCTGCGGATCGATGACGAATTTTCCGGCCTCGATCTTCGACAAATCCAATATGTCCGACACCAGATCGAGCAGGTGCGTTCCGGACTCATTGATCAGCGCTGCATACTCGTCGTAGCGGCCGGGCAGGGGGCCATGAACCCTCTGCCGCATCATGTCCGAGAAACCGATAATGGCATTCAAAGGTGTGCGCAGTTCGTGGCTCATATTCGCCAGGAATTCTGACTTCACGCGGTTGGATGTCTCCGCCATCTCCTTGGCAGCCCGGTTGCGCAGCAACTCGCTCTCCAGCCGCTGGCGCTCGATGGCCCCATCGCGGAACAGGCTCAGGGTCTGTGCGAACTGGCCGATTTCGTCCGGCCGGTCCCGGAACGGGATCGCACGCCCCAGATCGCCCTCCACCACCTCGCGCATCGTATGCGTGATCGATTGGAGCGGGCCGATCACCCGCCAGCGCACATACAGCGCCATGAAGGAGGCAAGCCCGATGGACAACAGCATCAGCGCGATCGCCAGATAGAAATTCCGGTCGGCGCGGGCCGCAATATGCCCGGCATGGTTCTCCATCAGGTCCAGCGCCGTGAAGGAGATGGCGCCGACGCTGGCCAGCCCCGGATCGGACAGGTCCAGCCATTCCTGGTCCGACAGGCCCGCGCCCCTGCCGGAGGCCAGCCTGTCGATCACCGCTTTGCGCGCGGCGCGGAAGTCGATGAAATAATCCTTGCGCGCGCGTTCGATGGCCGTTTTCAGCCGGGGCGGAAGCGAGGCCTGGTCGAGCTCGTCCTGGACCTTCGTCCACAGCCCATCAATCCGGCCGGTCATTTCCAGGAATTGCCGCATCTGTTCCGGATCAGGCGCACGGCCCTCCGTAATCGCGGTCGCGATGGCCCGCCGGTCCGAACCCGTATCGACGCGCAGGCTCCAGGCAAATTTGTTTACATCGACCATCTCGTTGATGAAATGGTCGGTGCTGACCGTGGAACGGGACAGGGCTGCGGCCAGACTGTTGGCGGCGTCGGCCAGTCTCCCGACGGCGTCCCGCCATCGCACCAGCATCGGCGTGGCGTCGCCCTTGCCTCGCATCGCGCCGATCAGCGCGGCGGACGCCGCATCGTAAGTCGTGCTCGCCGCGACCAACGCGGGGATTCCGGGCGCGGGTTCGCCGGGCCGGCTTTCAAGCTGCCGGACAACCGAAGCCAGGGCGGCGCGGGACTTCGCATGACGAACGGCGATCTGCATCGCGATCCGCGTTCCGCGCGCGTCACGATCCGCGCGTGCCACCGCAAGGCCGACGGCGGAAAGTTCGGCGCGGATATGTTCTTTTACACCCAGAATATCGCGTTCGATCCTGATGGTCGAAAGTATGCGTGCGGCTTCCTCCTTGCGTTCATAGGCTGTCTTGGCGGTTACCGCGAAGATCGACACAAGCATGACGACCAGCAGGCCGGTGATAGCCCAGAGCAACATGCCGATGGACTGGAACGGTTTCACGGCCGAGGATACCGGCAAGCCGATGCTACCCGGCGCGTGCGCGTAAACGCCGGGGAAGACCGCTGACACATGCTGTTGCGACGGATGTGCATGGCCGCAGCCTAATGGGCGGGTGTTAACTTCCCGCTATCGGGGGCGGCGGCATCTGCCCTGTTTGGCACGCCAGGCGCTGCCGGAAAGGGGCTCCCAGAATGCGCTTTTGCTATTGCAGCATAAGCATTTTTCCAAGGGTTGCGGGCCGCGCTCCTGTTTCGTGACAGTCCGGGAGAGGCTAAGGTTCCCGCGATTGGGCTTCGACAAGACAGGCCCGCAGGGACGGGGAACCTCACATGACCAGGCGCATGCTTTCACGCAGTCTTCTCATCGGAGGCGGGTTCGCTGCCCTGCTCGCCGCGCTGGCGGCAGGCCGCATGCTGTTGATCGAAAAGGCTGGAGCGCAGGCCCAGGCCGGCGTCACGGCGCCCCGTTTCGAAGTCGATCCCCTATGGCCCAAACCGCTCCCGAACCATTGGGTGCTGGGTTCGACCATCGGTGTATGGGTGGACAGCGACGACCATGTCTGGATCGTCCATCGCGGCTCCTCCACACTGGCGATCAACGAAAAGCAGGCAGAGGCCAAAACCGGCGAATGCTGCGCCGGGGCCCCGCCGGTCCTGGAGTTCGACCAGGCCGGAAACCTGCTTCGCCACTGGGGCGGTCCGGGGCAGGGCTATCAATGGCCGGACTCCAATCATGGAATCTTCATCGATCACAAAGGCAATGTCTGGATCGGCGGCAACGGCCCGTCCGATTCCCATATCCTCAAATTCACCAAGGACGGAAAGTTCCTGATGCAGGCGGGCCTGAAGGGCGCGCGCCGGAAGGCGGGCGCGGCGGCGGGCAACAATGAAGGCGATGTCGCGGGCTTCGCGGGCAACAGCAATGATCCCGTCAGCTTTGGCCGCGTCGCGAAAATCTTCGTCGATGCAAAGGCCAACGAGGCCTATATCGCGGACGGCTATCTCAACAAGCGTGTCGCCGTGCTCGACGCGGACACCGGCAAGATCAAGCGCTGGTGGGGCGCCTATGGCAACAAGCCGGATGACACGCCCTTGCCCGCCTATTCGCCTTCCGCGCCGCCCGCCAAACAGTTCTACAATCCGGTGCATTGCGCCGACATGTCGGTGGACCGGCTGATCTATGTCTGCGACCGGGTCGGCAACCGGCTGCAGGTGTTCACGCCCGAAGGCAAATTCCTGAAGGAGGAGTTCTACGAAAAGGAAACGCTGAACTCAGGTTCGGTGTGGGATGTCGCCTTCTCGAAAGACCCGCAGCAGAAATACATCTACATCGCGGACGGCGTGAACGAGAAGGTGAAGATCATCGAGCGCCAGAGCCTTAAGGAATTGACCACCTTCGGCGACGGCGGCCGTTATCCCGGCCAGTTCTACGGCGTGCACAGCATCGCGGTGGACTCGAAGGGCAACATCTACACGACCGAGACCTATGAGGGAAAAAGGCTGCAACGCTTCCTCTACAAGGGGCCGGCGCCCGTCACGAAGATGAACCAGGGGACGGTCTGGCCGTCGCGCTAGGCCGCAGTTTCGCCGCATGCGTTTCGGTCTTTTTCCGGGCTGGCTGGTTCTGCTTCTCGCCCTGGCCCTTCCGGCCGCCGCGCATGAGATCCCATCCGACATCACGGTGACGATGTTCGCCAGGCCGCAGGGCCATGTGCTGCGGGTGCTGGTGCGGCTGCCGCTGCGCGCCTCGATGGACGCGGAATATCCTCGCCGCGAACGCGATTTCGTCGATCTCGCGAAAGCTGGACCGTCCCTGCGCAATGCGGCGGCCAGCGTGCTGGCGAACAATCTGGAGATTTACGAAGGCGGCGCGCGCCTTCGCGCGCCCCGTATCGCGGCGGCGCGCATGTCGCTGGAATCGGACAGGTCCTTCTCCGGCTTCGATCAGGCGCTGGCCCATGTCACTGGCCCGCCGCTTCCCGCCGGCACGACGCTGTTCTGGGAACAGGGCCTGCTGGATGTGCTGTTCGAATATCCCATCCGCTCGGATGCATCGCGTTTCTCGCTGGAGACGCGCTTCGACCGTTTCGCGCTGAAAACCGTCACGGCGCTGCAATTCCTGCCACCTGATGGTTCAGCCCGCGCCTTCCTGCTGGAAGGCAATGCCGGCCTGGTTCATCTCGATCCGACCTGGTTTCAGGCGGCCGGAAATTTCGTGCGCATGGGCTTCCTCCACATTCTGGAAGGCACCGACCATCTGCTGTTCCTGCTTTGCCTCATTATTCCGTTTCGCAGGATCGGGCCGCTCATTCCCATCGTCACGGCCTTCACGGTGGCGCATTCCATCACGCTGATCGCCTCGGCCTTCGGGTTTGCGCCGGACGCGCTGTGGTTTCCGCCCCTGATCGAGACGCTGATCGCGGCCTCCGTCTTCTACATGGCGCTGGAAAATATCGTCAGCCTTCACCCCTGGCGGCGATGGATCGTTACCTTCGGCTTCGGGCTTGTACATGGCTTCGGCTTTTCCTTCGTGCTGCAGCACACGCTGCAATTCGCCGGATCGCATCTGCTGACCTCGCTGCTGGCCTTCAACATCGGCGTGGAGATCGGCCAGGTGCTGGTGCTGATGCTGCTGGTTCCCGCGCTTAACCTTCTGTTCCGCCATGTCGTGGCCGAGCGGCTGGGCGTCATCATCCTGTCGGCCATCGTTGCGCACACCGCCTGGCACTGGTTGGGAGAGCGGTTCGATGTCCTGTCGCAATTTCCCTGGCCCACCCTCACGGCGGAGGGGCTTGCCAGCCTGCTGGGCTGGCTGATCGTGCTGGTCGCCATGATCGCCGGGCTCTGGATGGTGACCCTGCTGCCCAAAAGCTGGGCGCGCGTCGTCACGGGCGAGTCGCGCCGGGCGCCCTGACGCCCGGAATTTCAGGCTTTTACGCTGGCAGGACGCGCCGGTGCGGTGATAGCGTTGGACAAAAGGCTGGCGGATGGCCCGCAAGCCGCTTGGCGGGAGGCTTTCATGCAGACGGTCCTGGAACGCGCAAAGATCACGAAACGCAAGAAGGCATCCGACTTTCCGCAGGAACTGCTCGATCTGCTCGATTCCTATGTGCATGGCCGCATCGGCCGCCGCGACTTCCTCGATGGCGCGCAGAAATTCGCCGTGGGCGGCGTCACCGCCGCGGCGCTGTTCGAGATGCTGCGGCCCAATTACGCCTGGGCGATCCAGGTGCCGGAAGACGACAAGCGCATCAAGGCTGAAACCGTTTCGATACCTTCGCCCCAGGGCAATGGCAGCATCAGCGCCTATCTGGTGCGGCCCGCCAACGCGACCGGCAAGCTGCCCGGCATCCTGGTGGTGCATGAGAATCGCGGCCTCAATCCCTACATCAAGGACGTTGCGCGGCGGCTGGCGACCGCGGGTTACATGGCGCTCGCGCCGGACGGGCTGACCTCGGTCGGCGGCTATGGCGGCGATGATGAAAAAGGCGCGGCACAGTTCCAGACGGTGGACCGCGCCAAGATGCAGCAGGATTTCTTTGCGGCGGCGGCCTGGCTGAAAGCGCGGTCCGACGGCACCGGCAAGATCGGCGCGGTCGGCTTCTGCTTCGGCGGCGGCATCGTCAACCAGTTGGCGGTGCATATGGGTTCCGGCCTGGCGGCGGGCGTGCCCTTCTACGGGGCGCAGCCCAGCGCGGAAGACGCGGCCAAGATCAAGGCTCCCATCAACGCGCAATATGGCGAACTCGACACGCGCATCAACGCGGGCTGGCCCGCCTTCGACGCGGCCCTGACCGCGGCAGGCGTGCCGCATGAAGGCCATGTCTACAAGGCGGCGAACCACGGCTTCCACAACGACACCACGCCCCGCTATGACGAAGCCGCCGCCAAGGAAGCCTGGCAGCGCACGCTGGACTGGTTCAACAAATACGTAAAAGCCTGAGCTTCATCCCCGCTTCGTCCGGGCGGCGGGGATAGCCAGCACCTTGCATTGCGGGTAAACAGGGCCGGGCAGAAAAATTCCACCAATCATATTGGGACATGTGATGTCGAAAACGAATTTGCGCGCCAATGTCTTTCGCGCCGGTGCCGTTGCCGCCGGTTTTGCTGGCGTTGTGGCTTTGTCGGGTCTTGCCATTGCCGCGCCGGGCGAGGACTGGCCGACCTATGGCCATGATGACGGCGGAATGCGCTATTCGCCGCTTACCCAGATCACGCCGCAGAATGTGTCGAAGCTGAAGGTCGCCTGGACCTATCACATGAAGCCGACGCCCGAGACGCGGGCGCTGCCGTCCCAGATGACGCCGCTGGTGATCGGCAACACCATGTATTTCGGCACACCCTATGGCCGCATCGTTTCGCTCGACGCGACCACCGGCAAGGAGATCTGGGTCTACCAGCTTCCCGAAGGCGAGCGCCCCTCCGTGCGCGGCATCGCCTATTGGCCGGGCGAGGGCAGCAAATATCCTGCGTCCCTCGTGTTCGGCACCACCCAGGGCAATCTGCGCGTCATCAATGCCAAAACGGGCAAGCCGTCCGAGACGTTCGGCGATCACGGCGCCATAACCCTGCGTACGCCGGAAATCATGCGGGGCTATACCGATAATTATGCGATGAGCTCGGCGCCCGGCATTTACAAGAACATCGTCATCACCAATGCCAGCAACCCGGAAAAGCCCAAAGGCCCGTCCGGCGATACGCGGGGCTGGGACCTGCGCACAGGCAAGCTGGTCTGGACCTTCCATTCCATTCCGCGTCCGGGCGAATTCGGCCATGACACCTGGCCGGAGAATGGCTGGCAGGATCGGCCCGGCGTCAATGTGTGGAGCATGATGACGGTCGATGCCAAGCGCGGCATCGCCTATCTGCCCTATGGCGAGCCGGGCCCGGATCGCTGGGGCGGCGACCGCCATGGCGCCAACCTGTTCGCCAATTCCATCGTGGCGCTGAACGCGACGACGGGAAAATATCTCTGGCACTTCCAGATGCTGCATCACGGCATCTGGGACCACGATAATGACACGCCGCCGATGCTGCTGGACGTGAAGAAAGACGGCAAGATCATTCCCGCCGTCGCGGCCATGAACAAGACCGCCATTCTGTTTCTGCTGGATCGCGTAACCGGCAAGCCGATCTATGAGGTCAAGGAAGTGCCCGTGCCGGCCAGCAAGGTGCCGGGCGAACAGTCCTGGCCGACCCAGCCCGTGCCGGTGAAGCCGCCGCCGCTGGCGCGCCAAAGCTTCACCGCTGCCACCGACGTTGCCACCGTGACGCCGGAGCACAAGGCCTTCTGCGAGAACCTCATCAAGACTCACAAGCTGCATGACAGCGTGATGTTCTCGCCGCTGACGCATGACTCGCAGATCGCGCGTTTCCCAGGCAGCGGCGGCGGCCCGGAATGGGGCGGTGGCACCTTCGATCCGAAACTGGGCTATTACATCATCAACACCCACGACATGGGCAGCATCGAACAGCTTGAACCCAAGCCGGGCGGCTTCTGGGGCTCGACCACCGGCCCCGACAGCTTCTTCATCGACGAAGACAAGAAGCTGATGTGCCAGCAGCCGCCATGGGGCAGCCTGTATGCGGTGAACGTCAACACCGGCGACATCGCCTGGCGCGTGACATTGGGCGTGACAGACAGTTTGCCCGAAGCGGTGCGCAATACCGGCCGCCCCAGCATCGGCGGCCCGATCTCCACCGCCAGCGGCCTGACCTTCCTGGCGGCCACGGATGACAGCCGTTTCCGCGCCTTTGACAACGCCACGGGCAAGGAATTGTTGACCTACAAGCTGGACCATTCGGCCCATACCACCCCGATCACCTACAAGGGCACGGACGGCAAGCAGTATGTCGCGATCATCGCCACGGGCGGCTCCTTCCTGCGCAGTCCCACCGGCGGCGACAGCCTGACGGTGTTCTCACTGCCCTGAGGCACGCAAAAGCGGCCAAGACATAACGAAAAGACGATTTGGGGAGAGTGTATGACGACGCGTAGACGGATGCTGCTTGGCTCGGCGGCAGGTTTGGCCATGTCGCGGCTTCCGGCAGTGGGGCAGACGGCCGCCAACACCGAATGGCGCAACTATGCGGGCGACCTCGCCAATACGCGCTATGCGCCGCTGGACCAGATCAACGCCTCCAACTTCAACAGGCTGGAACTGGCCTGGCGCTTCAGCACCAACGCGCTTGGCCCGACGCTGGACGCCGATTACCAGTCCACGCCGCTGATCGTGAAGGGCCGCATTTACTGCACGGCGGGCAGCCGCCGCAGCGTGGTGTGCCTGGATGGCGCGACGGGCGAGCAGCTCTGGCTGCATCGCGAGGATGAGGGGCGGCGCATCGGCTCGCGCGGTGGTCCCGGCTTCGGCCTGTCCTATTGGACCGACGGCACGCGCGAGCGCGTTCTCTATGTCACTCTCGGCTACCGGCTGATTTCGCTTGATGCGCGCACCGGCATTCCCGATCCCGCCTTCGGCGACAACGGCGTTGTCGATCTGCGTCTGGACAATGACCAGCAGATCGATCCCGTCCGCGGCGTGGTCGGCCTCCATGCCACGCCTCTGGTGGCGAAGAATGTCGTGGTGGTCGGCGCGGCGCCCACGGCGGCGGTCAAGGGCTATCTGCGCGGCTTCGATGTGCGCACCGGCAGGCGCAAATGGATTTTCCACACCATCCCGCGCAAGGGTGAGTTCGGCTACGAAACCTGGACGAAGCAAGGCCAGGCCGAGGCATCGGGCAATACCGGCGTCTGGGCGCAAATGTCGGCGGATGAGGAACTGGGTCTCCTCTATGCCGGTGTCGAACTGCCGCCCACCGACATGCTGGGCATCTCGCGCCAGGGGCCGGGCCTGTTTTCCGAAACGCTGGTGGCGCTGGATATCGAGACCGGCCAGCGCAAATGGCATTTCCAGCTCGAGCATCACGGCATCTGGGACCGCGACGTCCCCTGCGCGGGAATCCTGTGCGATATCCCGGTGAACGGAAAGATCGTCAAGGCGAT
>JAFIHO010000151.1 GCA_017849395.1 Hyphomicrobiales bacterium | reverse complement strand
GGGGCCGCTGTCGATATGCGCATCGCCGATCATCGTCTCGCGCAGCTTGCCGCCGGCGCGGCCTTCCTTTTCGACGACGGTGACCGCAAGCCCTTGCGCCGCCAGGTCGATGGCGCAGGCCAGACCGCCGATACCGGCGCCGATCACGACAACGGAACTTTCGCTCACCCGGCCCTCTGCGATTGCGATTGACTGAGCCTATCCGAGTGATAAGGTTTGTCCAATAAAATGGACACTAGAGTAGCCTAATAAAATTGACACGGAGGGTTCTCTTGGACGCCGGTACCCGTATCGAAGGAGCGCTGGAAGCCGCCGTGGCCCGCACCGTGGCCGATAATGGGCCGCCCCTTCTTTCAGCCGCGATACGCCATGCCGTTTTCCCGGGCGGCGCCCGGGTCCGGCCCCGTCTGACCCTGGCGGTGGCCCAGGCCTGTGGCGGCGATGATCCGGTGCTGGCCGACGCGGCCGCGGGCGCGGTCGAAATGCTGCACTGCGCTTCCCTGGTCCATGACGACCTGCCCTGTTTCGATGATGCGGATACACGGCGCGGCCGGCCCTCGGTCCACGCCGTCTATGGCGCGCCCCTGGCGTTGCTGGCGGGTGATGCCCTGATCGTGATGGCGTTCGAGGCCCTGGCGCGCGGCGCGGCTGCGTCGCCCCAACGCCTGATAAAGTTGCTTTCCACCGTCACGCGCGGGGTCGGCGCGCCGTTCGGCATTGTCGCGGGCCAGGCGTGGGAAAGTGAGCCCAATCCGCCGCCGGAGCAGTATCGTTGCGCCAAGACCGGGGCGTTGTTCGTGGCGGCTACCATGGCTGGGGCGCTCGCCAGCGGCGGCGATCCCACGCCCTGGCGCGCGCTGGGCCAACGTCTGGGAGAAGCCTATCAGGTGGCGGATGATCTGCTGGATGCCGTATCCAGCGCCGAGGAATGCGACAAACCGGTGGGGCGCGATGCGGCTTTGGGTCGTCCCAATACCATTGCCGAACTGGGTATTCCCGGCGCGGTTCGGCGGCTGGAAAGCCTGATTGCCGACGCGATGAATTCCATCCCGCCCTGTCCCGGCGAAGAAGAATTGCGCGAATTGGTGCATACCCAGGCGCTGCGTCTGGCGCCCAAGCGGCTTGTGCGCAGCGCCGCCTGATCCATGGCGGCGCTACCCCGGTTGCTCGCGCCGAGTCCCGATCACAGGGCTTCGCCATATTCCCTGCGCGAACACTGGCTGGGTTTTCGCAACAGGTTGCTGGCAAGCCGGCGCTTCCAACGCTGGGCGGCGGTTTTTCCGCTCACCCGGCCGGTCGCGCGCCGCAACGCCCGTGCACTGTTCGATCTGGTTGCGGGCTTTGTGTATTCCCAGATCCTGGCCGCCTGTGTGCGATTGAAGCTGTTAGAAATTCTTTCCAGTGGGCCGTTGACGTCCGGGGTGCTGGCGCCGCGCATCGGCCTCACCGAAGCCGCCACCATCCGTTTGCTGAAAGCCGCATCGGCCTTGAAATTGACGGAAAGCCTGCCCGGCGGACGCTTCGGCCTGGGACCGTTGGGAGCGGCGCTGCAGGGGAATCCTTCGCTCAGCGCGATGATTGGCCATCACGCCTTGCTGTATGCCGATCTGTCCGATCCCGTGGCATTGCTGCGCGGAGAACTCGCCGATCCGCAGCTCGCGGCTTTCTGGGCCTATGCCGGCCGCGATGCGCCGGCCGATGCCTCGGCCGCCCAGGTCCGCAGTTACAGCGCGCTCATGGCCGAGTCGCAGGCGCTGGTCGCAGACGATGTACTGGACGCCTATCCGATTGCGCGCCATGGCCGCCTGCTCGACATTGGCGGCGGCGAAGGGGTGTTTTTGTCGGCTGCCGCTGCGCGCCATCCCGGTCTGTCGCTGATGCTGTTCGACCTTCCCGCGGTGGTGAAGTGTGCGGCCCTTCGGTTCCAGGCTTCAGGGCTGGATGCGCGCGCGTCGGTTTTCGGTGGGGATTTCTTCCGGGACGAACTGCCCAAAGGCGCGGATATCGTGTCCCTGGTGCGAGTGCTGCACGATCATGACGATGCACAGGCCGCGCTGATCCTCTCCAAGGCTTTTGCTGCACTGCCGAAGGGGGGCGTGATTCTTGTCGCCGAGCCGATGGCCGGGACGCCCGGCTCTGAACCGGTGGGCGACGCCTATTTTGGCATGTATCTCGCGGCAATGGGCAGCGGCCGGCCCCGGACTGCCGGCGAGATCGCGGGACTGCTGCGGGCCGCCGGATTTCGCAATGTCAGTCTCGCTTTCACCCCAAATCCGATGGTCGTCCGCGTCATGTCTGCGACAGTCTGAGACGCGAAACCGTCCTCCATATGTAAATATTGATTGACAATAGTTTGTGTCATCATAGTCTGACACATGGCCAGCGGATTATCCGCCAGCCACTCTCTTTTGGGCGACAGGGCAACGAATGCCGGACATGCAGACCGTCGCAGTTGTCATGGAAGGGCCGGAGCAGTTGTCGTTGCGCCGCCTGTCCTTGCAGTCCCCTACCGACCAGGACGTGGTCGTGGACATCGCCTGGAGCGGTATCAGCACCGGCACCGAACGCCTTCTTTGGAACGGCCGCATGCCATCCTTTCCCGGCATGGGGTATCCGTTGGTTCCCGGCTATGAATCCGTGGGACGCATCGTGGCGGCAGGCGCGGATGCCAGTGCCCGGATCGGAGAGCAGGTTTTTGTGCCCGGCGCATCCTGCTTCAAGGATGCACGCGGCTTGTTCGGCGGCGCTGCCGGACGTCTCATCGTGCCGAGCGCGAGAGCCATTTCGATCAACGAAGATGTCTGCGAGCAGGGCGTACTTCTCGCACTGGCCGCGACCGCCCAGCATGCCATTACCACAGCTTCCGGTCCCGAGCTGATAGTTGGCCATGGTGTGCTGGGACGACTCATCGCGCGGTTGACGATCGCGGCGGGCAGACCGGCACCGACGGTATGGGAAACCAGTGCCAGCCGCATGAATGGCGCTTCGGGCTATCGGGTTGTTCATCCCGAGGCAGACCCCAGGCGCGACTATGCCGCGATATGCGATGTCAGTGGCGATTCCAACATTCTCGATACGTTGATCGGCCGCCTCGCGCGCGGCGGCGAGATCGTGTTGGCCGGATTCTACGAAAAGCCCCTGTCCTTCGCCTTTGCGCCCTCCTTCATGCGGGAGGCGCGCATCCGAGTCGCCGCCGAATGGAAGCCCGAGGATCTGGCGGATGCCATTGCGGCCATGGAAGATGGCCGCCTTTCGCTGGACGGATTGATAACCCATTGCCTGCCTGCGAACCGTGCCGACGAAGCCTACCGCACGGCATTCGGGGACGCGTCCTGCCTCAAGATGATTCTCGATTGGAAGGGTTGCGC
>JAFIHO010000150.1 GCA_017849395.1 Hyphomicrobiales bacterium | reverse complement strand
GGTGTCGAAGGCGCCACCGACAAGGCGCTGATGGGCCAGCTTTCCTTCTATCCCCAGGCGTTGGGCATGGCTGCCGCCGTGATGGGCGTCGTGGCGGTGCTGCCGGGCATGCCGACCATTGTGTTCGGGCTTCTGTCCGGGTCCTTCGGGTCCCTGGCCTGGTATGCTCACAAGCGCAAGGACGCACAGCTGGCGATCGAGAAAGCCGAACAGGCCCAGACTGCCGCCGCGCCCAAGGAAGAGCCCATCGCCAATGCGCTGGCGATGGACCTGCTGCGGGTCGAACTGGGCTATGGGTTGCTGCCGTTGATCAACGATGTGCAGGGCCATCGCATCACCGACCAGATCAAGGCGCTGCGCAAACAACTGGCGCAGGAGATGGGTTTCGTGATGCCCGCCGTGCGCATTCTGGACAATATGCAACTGGGCGCGAACGAGTACCGCATCAAGATCAAGGAAGTGGATTCCGGCAAGGGCGACCTGTTCCCCGGCAGCTACCTCATCATGGATCCCAAGGGCCTGCCCATCGATCTGCCCGGCACCCACACCACCGAGCCTGCCTTCGGCCTGCCCGCGACCTGGGTGTCGTCGGCGCTGCGCGAGGAAGCCAGCTTCCGCGGCTTCACCGTGGTCGATCCGGGCACGGTGCTGACCACGCACCTGACCGAGGTGCTAAAGACCCACATGGCCGAGCTTCTGTCCTATGCCGAAACCAAGAAGCTGCTGGACGACCTGCCGCCGGAGCACAGGAAGCTGGTGGAAGAGCTGATCCCGTCCCAGATATCGGTAACGGGCGTCCAGCGGGTGTTGCAGACACTTTTGGGAGAACGCGTGTCCATCCGCGACCTGCCCGCCATTCTGGAAGGCATCGCCGAAGCGGTGGGCCACACCAAGAATGCCCTTTATATCACCGAACATGTCCGGGCCCGGCTGGCGCGCCAGCTTTGCCACGCCAATATTTCGCCCGGCGGCTATCTGCCGCTGGTGGCGCTGTCGCCCGCCTGGGAACAGGCTTTCGCCCAGTCCATTGTGGGACAAGGGGAAGAACGTCAGCTCGCCATGGCGCCGTCACAATTACAGCAGTTCATCCAGTCGGTGCGCGAGGCGTTCGATGAGGCCAGCCAGAAGAATGAAGTGCCGGTGCTGTTGACCAGCCCCCAGGTGCGACCGTTCGTGCGCTCCATCATCGAGCGTTTCCGTGCCCAGACGGTGGTGATGAGCCAGAATGAAATCCACGCCTCGGTGCGGCTGCGCACTTTGGGGCAGGTTTAGTTCTGGGGGGCAAGTGTGATGGCAAGAGGAGCGACGCTTTTGGCATTCCCGAATGAGGCACGCAGCGCGCGTGGACATCTGGTCACGGCGTTGCGCCGTCACCGCCTGCCCGAACTTCTGATCGAGGATCTGGTGCAACTAGCCAATGCCTGGCCTGGCTATGAGCCCGCCGAGGCGCTGGCCTGTGCCCTGGCGGGGCGCATGAAGCTGGACGCCATCGACCTGGAAAAGACGCGCGGCATCCTGCTCGTGGGGCCGTCGGGTTCGGGCAAGAGCGCCGTCGCCGAGAAAATTCTGCGTGCCGCCAAGCTGGCGGGGCGCGTGACCTATCAGACCGGCGCAGTGGAGGGGCTTGCCCTGTTCCGCAGCGCGAGCCATCGCCCGGACACGCTGACCGTGATGGAAGCCGAAGGTTTCAATCCACTCAACAGCCGCGCCACATCCGCTTTCTCCGCACTGGGCGGCATCGCGGGGGTGGATACGATCGGCGTGGTGTCGGCGATGAGCGACGCCGAAGACGCGGCGGACATTGTAACGGCGCTGAAACTGAAACGGGTGATCGTCACCGGCCTGGACCGCACAAGGCGGCTGGGCGCGACGGTTGCCGCCATCACCAGCGGCGCGCGGCTGGCGCATGTCACCTATGGCGGACGCCCCGACGACGCACTGGAGACTCTGGAGCCGGGTGCGCTGGCGGAGATGCTGCTGGCCGATCCCGCCTCCTAGGCGGCCAGGCCTACTTCTTCTTCACACCCCGCGCGTCGATGGAGAAGGGCCCCGGTCCAAGTCCGATCAGGATCAGCAGACCGCCGCAGATCGCCACGTCGCGGATGAAGATTTCATACTCGGCCTTGCGCAGCGCCGCGTCGGCGATGCGCCAGTAATCGTGCATGAAAAATGCCGTGGCGATGGTGAGGCCGAACAGCATCACCGCGCCATGACGCGCATGATAGCCGGCCACCAGCGACAGGACGCCGATGGCCAGCAGCACCAGCACCACAAGCATCGCCAGAGGCGGCAGGGGCACATGATGGGCCAAGAGCTGGTCGGTCACCTCCTGCCAGTGACCGGCGATATGCCGCGCACTGGCGACATAGAACCAGGCCAGCAGCAGGCGGCCGACAAAAGGCGAAATGATTTCGGAAAGCGACATGACTATCCCCCTCTGCCGCAGCTTGGGCCGCTTTCCGCGGTACCTCGCTGTGCCCCCTTCCTCCGCGGTGCGTTTCGCGCAGCGGGAGGAGACAGCCGGTGTTTCGCGGCTGTCATGGGCCGAAGAGGTAACATGAAACAAATGTCGGGCCGCAAGAGCCGATTGACGTTTGGTCAGGCGGGGCTGGCGAGAATCGCTTCGTAGCGCGCGCGATCCTGGGCGGGGACGCGAATGCTGACCAGGGCCAGGCCCTTTCGCAGGTTACTGAGAAAGCCGCTGGCCGCCTGGCGGCCCACGCCTGCCAGGGCCAGCGCCGCCGATATATCGCCCGCCGTCCCTTCTACCAGCGCGGCCGCGATCATGGCGGCCAGCCATCCGGCCGCCACCACCGGACGGACACCGGGAAGGACTAGCAGGCCGAAATCGGCAAGCCGGCTGGCCGCCTTTCCGGCCACCGTGCCGACCCCGGCGCGGTGTGCGTCGGCGGGAGCATCGTCAGGCGCCCTGGCACGGACGGCGGACATGAGACCGATCCCTTCCGGCGCCAGTCCGGCGGCGCACAAGGCGTGGATGGCGGCATTGGCGCTGGCATCATCGGCATAGAGGCGGGACAGGGTGACGGTCATGGTGTGGTTCCTTTTAAAGTTCCAACACCGGGAAGGGGCGCCGGTTCCGGGACTGGAACGCTTTGGCTTTTCGCCGCTTCCCAACGAAGCACAGGCAGGAGATGCGATATGGCGCGCAAATACGCGAAAAAGGCCTCGCGCAAGGTCGGGCGGGCCTTGCATGAGATGAAGGAAGGCACGTTGCGCAGCGGGCGAAGCGGCGCAAAAGTGAAAAGCCGCAAACAGGCCATTGCCATCGGCCTGTCCGAGGCCCGCAAGACCGGCGCGAAGGTGCCCAAGAAGAAGAGCAGCAAGAAGGCAACCAAGAAGACGGCGACCCGCAAGAGCAGTAAAAAGTCCCGTTAGCGTCGCTGCACCGATTGCTGCAAGATGGATGGATATCGTCAGGCCCGGGCAGGAAAGACTGTGACCGTCAGAGCCAAGGCCCAAGGTGCGGCGCGCAAGATATCCGGCCGGTCTCGGGAAGCCGAGGTGATGGGCGTGGCGATAAGCCATCCCGCCAAGACGCTGTGGCCGGACGCGGCAGATGGCAAACCCGTCAGCAAGCTGGAACTGGCGCAATATTACGAAGCGGTGGGCGACTGGATCATGCCCCACGTCAAGGGACGCCCCTGTTCGTTGGTGCGTGCGCCTGATGGAATCGGCGGCGAGAAGTTTTTCCAGCGTCACGCCATGGCGGGCATGTCCCGGCTGCTGGACGCGGTGAAGGTGGCTGGAGACCGCAAGCCCTATCTTCAGATCGACCGGGTGGAAGGGCTGGCGGCCGTGGCGCAGAGCGGCGGTCTGGAATTGCATCCCTGGAATTGCGCGCCTGACGAACCGGAAATTCCGGGACGTTTTGTGTTCGATCTCGATCCCGCGCCGGGGGTGACATTCGAGATGGTCATCGCGGCGGCGCGCGAATTGAAGGAGCGGCTGGAGGCCATCGGCCTTGTGCCCTTCCCCAAGACCACCGGGGGCAAGGGCCTGCATGTGGTGACGCCATTGTCGGTGAAGAAAGGCGATGGGCTGGGCTGGAAGGAGGCCAAGGCCATCGCGCGCGAAATCTGCGCGCGCATGGCAGCGGACAATCCGGCCAAATATCTGGTCAACATGTCCAAGGCACAGCGCGAGGGGCGGATTTTCCTGGACTATCTTCGCAACGACCGCATGGCGACCGCGGTGGCGCCGCTGTCGCCCCGCGCCAGGGATGGCGCAACCGTGTCGATGCCATTGACCTGGGCGCAGGTGAAGAAGGGCCTGGACCCCAAAGCCTTCACCATCCGCACCGCGCCCCGGCTGATCGGGCGCAGCCCGGCCTGGAAGGATTATGGCAAGGGTGCGCGGCCCCTGATCAAGGCGCTGAAGCTTCTTGCCGGGAAATGACCGCTGCGGACACGGCGTTCTGAGCCCAATCGCGATTTTCGATGTACCACCGCACCGTTTCGCGCAGGCCCTGATCGGGTGAAATCTTTGGCGCCCAGCCCAACTCACGCCGAATCTTGTCTATGTTGATCGCATAGCGCCGGTCATGGCCGGGACGATCCGCAACAAAGGCGATCTGCTGTGCATAGCTTTTGTCCGGTAGCGGCTGCATCTCGTCCAGGATAGCGCAAATGGCGTGAACCAGATCGATGTTCCTGCGTTCGTTGAGACCGCCGATATTATAGATTTCGCCCGGCCTTCCGGCTTCCAATACCCGGCGGATGGCGGCGCAATGGTCGGACACATGGAGCCAGTCGCGCACATATAGGCCGTCGCCATAGACCGGCAGGTTTTTGCCGTTCAGCGCATTGAGGATGGTGAGCGGGATCAGTTTTTCGGGGAATTGGTATGGCCCGTAATTGTTGCTGCAATTGGTGGTGACCACGGGCAGCCCATAGGTGTGGTGCCAGGCGCGCATGAAATGATCGCCCGACGCTTTGCTTGCGGAGTATGGACTGCTGGGCCTGCAGGCTGCGGCCTCGCTGAAAGGCGGATCGTCCAGCGTCAGGGCGCCATAGACTTCGTCGGTCGAGATATGCAGGAAGCGGAAGGCGCCCCTCTCGCCAGGGGCAAGCGTGCTCCAGTAATCGCGCACGCTTTCCAGCAGATGGAAAGTGCCGACAATGTTGGTATCGATGAAATGGTCCGGCCTCTGGATGGAACGATCGACATGGGTCTGTGCCGCGAAATTGATAATGGCGCGGGGCTTATGCTGGCGCAGCAGAGCGCCGATGAACCCGCGATCACCGATATCGCCGCGCGCAAAGACATGGGCGGGATTGACGCGGAGCGGCGTCAGCGTGTCCAGATTGCCCGCATAGGTCAGCTTGTCGATATTGACCACGGGCTCGCCGCTCCGGGCGAACCAGTCCAGAACGAAATTGCCGCCGATAAATCCGGCGCCGCCCGTGACGAAGATCATGATATGTCCATCAACCTCATCACGCGGATTTGCGCAACTCCGGCGCTTCCCGGCAATCGGCGCGGCTCACAGGACGCTCGCGGCAAAATAGCGTCTTAGCAGGGGACATCGTGCCGGGCATGGTCAGATTTTTTGCGGGAGCGGGCATGCTGAGCCATGACGATTTCAAACAGGTAGTCCGGCTGGCGCCACTGGTTTCCATCGACCTGGTGCTGCGCGATCCCTCGGACTCGATCCTGGTGGGACGGCGGGTCAACGAGCCTGCCCGAGGCATGTTGTTCGTGCCCGGCGGGGTCATCCGCAAGGCCGAGACCCTGGCCGAAGCCTTTGGCCGGATCCTGAAGGCGGAAACCGGGCTGGAGCTGCCTTTCACGCAGGCCCGGCTGCTGGGTGCCTATGACCATTTCTATGACACCAACCGGTTCGGCGATCCGTCCTTTGGCACCCGCTATGTCTGCCTGGGCCATGAGGTGCGCCTGACGGCCCGGCCGGAGCTGCGGCTGGACCAACAGCATGAGGAATTTGCCTGGCTGCCGGTGCCGGCCCTGATGAATTCGCAGGAAGTTCACGAGAATACAAAGGCTTACTTCCGGGTCACTTGAACGCAGCGACTGATTTTGCAAGTCACTTGCAACTAGTATCCGGCTTGCCTATGGTCCCTCCGCTTCAAGGACGGGAACCGCAAATTCATGCCTGAAACGCTGCGAAACGCACGCGACTGGCCTGTTTTGCGCTCTGCCAAACAGCCGGCGCGCCGCATCGATGTCCAGGAGGTCCTGGAGGGTGCGCGCGAAGTGGTGCTGCTGCACCAGAATGAAGAGTACCGGCTGCGTCTGACCAGCAACGGCAAGCTGATCCTGACCAAATGACCACTCGCCGCTCCATCACACCGCCAAGCCAGCCCCTGCGCCTTTCGCGGCAGG
>JAFIHO010000149.1 GCA_017849395.1 Hyphomicrobiales bacterium | reverse complement strand
TCTTCATCTTTCTCGTCAGTCTGATTCTCGTGCTGCGCTATCTCGCGACCGGAGAAGGCGAGACCGCCGCGACGGCGTCCGTCGTCGTCAAGACGCTCGCGCTCTACGCCATCATGATCACCGGCTCGATCTGGGAGAAGCGGGTCTTCGGCAAATATCTCTTCGCGGCAGCCTTCTTCTGGGAAGATGTGGTGAGCATGCTGGTGATCGCGCTGCACACCGCCTACCTGATGATGGCGGCATGGGGCTGGGGATCGGCGGAAGATCGGATGGTGCTGGCCCTGGCTGCCTATGCCAGCTATGCGCTGAACGCCGCGCAGTTCTTGATGAAGCTGCGCGCCGCGCGGCTGGAATCTTCGCTGTTCCATGCCCCTGGCGGGGCAAGATGACGGTTTGGGCCGCAGCGCCGGTTGCAGAGGCTGGATGCGATGCACCCGTGATCCCGCCCGCAGTTCTGCGGCAGCGTGGCCAGCGCGAAGTTTTTTGCGGCCTGACGGGAATCATCTGGCTGCATCGCAAAATCCAGGACGCCTTCTTTTTGGTGGTCGGGTCGCGCACCTGTGCGCATCTGCTGCAATCCGCCGCCGGGGTGATGGTGTTCGCCGAACCCCGCTTCGGGACCGCGATCATGGAGGAACGCGACCTGGCGGGACTGGCCGACGCCAATGAAGAGCTGGACCAGATTGTCGACCGGCTGCTGACGCGGCGCCCGGACATCAAGCTGCTGTTCCTGGTCGGCTCCTGCCCTTCGGAAGTGATCAAGCTGGACCTGTCGCGCGCCGCGCAGCGCCTGTCGGCCAAGCACCTGCCCGAAGTTCGGGTGTTGAGCTATTCCGGCAGCGGCATCGAAACCACCTTCACCCAGGGCGAGGATGCCTGCCTTGCCGCGCTGGTGCCGCTGATGCCGGTCCAGGATCGCGATGCCGCGCCGTCCCTTTTGGTCGCGGGCGCGCTGCCCGATATTGTCGAAGACCAATTCCGCAGGCTGTTCGCCGAACTTGGCATCGACCGGGTTGCGTTCCTGCCCGCACGCAAGGCGGGGGCGTTGCCGGCCGCCGGTCCCAACACCGCAATGCTGCTGGCGCAGCCTTTCTTGTCCGAAACGGCGCGGGCATTGGAAGAGCGCGGCGTGCAGCGGCTGCTTGCACCCTTTCCCTTCGGCGTGGAAGGAACCACAGCCTGGCTGAAAGCCGCGGCCGATCATTTTGGAGTGGATGAACTCACATTCCGCCGCGTCGTGGCGCCAGGCCGCGAACGCGCCGGCCGCGCGCTCGAACGCAGCCGCGCCCGCCTGAACGGCAAGCGTATCTTCTTCTTCCCCGACTCCCAGTTGGAAATTCCGCTGGCGCGGTTCCTGTCCCGCGAACTGGGGATGACTGCCGTCGAGGTTGGCACGCCGTACCTGCACGCCCGGCATCTGGCCGCCGAACTGGACCTGCTGCCGCGCGGCACGCGCCTCAGCGAAGGACAGGATGTGGATCGGCAACTGGAACGCTGCCGCGCCGAACGCCCTGACCTGGTGGTGTGCGGCCTGGGCCTTGCCAATCCGCTGGAAGCCGAAGGGCTGGCCACCAAATGGTCCATCGAGCTCGTGTTCTCGCCGATCCACGGCTTCGAGCAGGCGGGCGACCTGGCGGAGTTGTTTGCCCGCCCCTTGATGCGGCGCGACCTGCTGAAGGTGGGCGCATGAAGCTGACGGTCTGGACCTATGAAGGCCCTACCCATGTTGGCGCGATGCGCGTGGCAACGGCGATGAAGGACGTGCATTACGTGTTGCACGCGCCGCAGGGCGACACCTATGCCGATCTGCTTTTCACAATGATCGAGCGGCGCAACCGCCGCCCACCCGTCACCTACACTACCTTCCAGGCCCGCGATCTGGGCGGGGATACGGCCGACCTGTTCAAGACCGCGGCACGCGAGGCTTATGAACGCTTCAAGCCGCAGGCGATGCTGGTCGGATCGTCCTGCACGGCGGAACTGATCCAGGACGATCCGGGCGGACTGGCGCAGGCGCTGGACCTGCCTGTTCCCGTCGTGAAGCTGGACCTGCCCTCCTATTCCAAGAAGGAAAACTGGGGCGCATCGGAAACATTCTACCAGATTGTCCGCCAGCTTGCAGATCCGGCCGCGCGGCCCGCGCCGCGCGAGGGCCGCGCGCCCCGCTGCAACCTGCTGGGCCCGACCGCCCTGGGATTTCGGCATCGCGACGATATCGTGGAAGTCACAAGGCTACTGGATCTGCTGGGCGTCGAAGTCGCGATGGTGGCGCCCATGGGCGCTTCGCCCCAGTCGATTGCACGGATCGGCGAAGCGGATTTCAATATCGTGCTGTATCCGGAAACCGGGGAAGCCGCCGCCCGGTGGCTGGAGAAGACCTTCGGGCAGCCCTGCGTACGGATCGTGCCAATCGGCTATGGCGCGAGCCGCGATTTCATCACCGAGGTCGCGCGGGTGGCTGGCGTCGATGCCGCCCCGGCCCTGGCGGCCGATCCGTCCCGCCTGCCCTGGTGGTCGCGTTCCGTGGATTCGACCTATCTGACCGGAAAGCGGGTGTTCATCTTCGGCGACGCCACCCATGTCATCGCCGCGTCGCGGGTGGCGTCGGAAGAACTCGGATTCCGGGTCGTCGGCATCGGCAGCTACAGCCGCGAATTCGCGCGCGATGTGCGCGCGGCGGCGGAACGACTGGGTGTCGAGGCGCTGATCAGCGACGACTATCTGGAGATCGAGGCGCGCATCGGCGAATTGCAGCCGGAACTGGTGCTGGGCACCCAGATGGAGCGGCATATCGCCAAGCGGCTGGGCATCGCCTGCGCCGTAATTTCCGCGCCCGTCCATGTGCAGGATTTTCCCGCCCGCTATTCGCCACAGATGGGCTTTGAAGGCGCCAATGTCATCTTCGATTCCTGGGTTCATCCCCTGGTGATGGGTCTGGAGGAGCATCTTCTGTCGATGTTCCGCGAGGATTTCGAGTTTCATGACGCAGCCGGCGCGTCGCATCTGGGCAGCCATGCCGTCCCGCCTCCCGTCGCGCAGGACACCGCCGCGCCGCCCGCGGCGATTGCCTGGGCCAGCGAGGCAGAGCAGGAACTGA
>JAFIHO010000012.1 GCA_017849395.1 Hyphomicrobiales bacterium | reverse complement strand
TGCGCCTCGCTTTCCACATTCGTGCCGTCTTCCAGCCCTTTCAGCACCTTCGCCCCCAGCGTGGAGCCGGTGGTGGTGATGTCGACGATCACTTCCGCCGTGCCTGCGGCAGGTGCGCCTTCGGTCGCGCCGCCGCTGGGTACGATGCGATAATCCGCGATGCCCGCATGAGCGAAGAAGCCGCGCGTCAGTTGGGCATATTTTGTCGCCACACGCAGGCGGCGGCGATGGGTGGCGGCATAGGCGGCACACACATCGTCCAGGTCCGCCATGTTCGACACGTCGATCCAATAGTCCGACACCGCGACGACCACATCGGCGAAACCGAAGCCCATGGGCAGCACCAGATGCATGCGGCCTTCCAGTTCCGGCGCCGCTTCGCGCAGAAGATCCTCGCCGGTGATGCCCAGATGCACGTCGCCCGCCAGCAGGGAGGACGCGATTTCGCCCGCCGACAGCAGCATGATCTCCACATCTGGCAGGCCGGCGAAGGCGGCGCGATAGCCGCGCGCGCCTGCCGTCTGTTCGATTGTGAGGCCTGCGTCGGCGAACCACTTGTCGCAGGCCGTTTTCAGCCGTCCCTTGGAGGGAAGTGCGAGCGTCAGCGCAGCCATCACGCCCCCTCCAGGAATCTGCGCGCGACCAGCATGCGTTCGGTACGCAGCGCACAGCCGATGGCCGTGACCAGCTTTTTCGCGCCCAGCGTTTCCATCAACGTGTCATAACGGCCGCCGCCCGCGATTTCGACCGGGCCTTCCTTGTCGCGCGACCACAGCTCGAACACGAAGCCGGTGTAATATTCCATATTGCGGCCGAAATGGGCGGTGAAGCGTACCCGCGCCGGATCGACGCCCAACGCCGTGATGGTTTTCAGCCGCGCATCCATCGCCGCCATCGGCGCGCCCACCCCGATACCGGCCGGCCTCACCAGCGCGCGGATGTGGGCCGCAGCGTCCTGCGCGTGCCCGGATATGCCGAACAGCTTGGTGATGACGCCGACGATCGCCGGATCGGGGCGCAGCGCGGTCGCTTCGGCCGCGCGGTCCAGGGCGCGCGCGATCACCTCGGCGCGGGTGCGGCCCGCGGGCGGCGCAGCGGATTGTGCATCCAGCTGCGCCTCGATCTCCGAACGGGATGGGATGGCCTTTGGCCCCTGCCCCAGACGTTGCAGCAAGGTTTCGACATAGCCGGTGCGCCAGAAATGGCGCTTCAGGCGCTGACGCCAGTGTGGCGGCAGTTCCAGCGCATCCACCAGCGCACCGAACAGCGCGAGGTCGCCAAAGCGCAGATCGAAATCGCCAAGACCGGCTGCGCGCGCGGCTTCGAAAGTCAGGGAAAGGATTTCCTCCTCGCCCGCCGCCGAATCCAGAAGCCCCAGCAGTTCGACACCGGCCTGGAAGAACTGCACCGGGCGATGTGGGCGGTTCGGCTGATAACGGAACACAATGCCATTGTAGCAAAGCCGCGCCGGGTAGGACGCCTTGGTGTCCACCGCGTGCTTGCAGATCGGGATGGTGAGGTCGGGGCGCAGACACAGTTCGCGGCCCGACGGATCGGTCAGGGTGAAAGTGCGGCGGCGGATTTCCTCGCCCGAACGGTCGAGGAATATGTCGGCGGGCTGGAGCACCGACGGCTCCTCGCGCGTATAGCCGCGCGCTGCGAACAGTTTCAGCAGGGTGTCGGCCTGCGCGTTCAGCGCCTCGATCGCGCCCGCGTCGTAGAAGGGAAACGCGACCATCAGCCCTTGCTCAACATGGTCTTGATTTCTGCCACCAGGTCGGCGCGCTTCACGCTGCGCTGGGCTTCGCGATTGCCGACCCACTGGCTGCGGCTTTCGACCGACTTGGCCAGTTCCGCGCCCAGCGCGAGGTCTTTCAGGGTGACTTCGCCGCGCGCGCGCTCGTCGCCGCCTTCGATCACGGCGATGGCGGCGCCGCGCTTGTCGGCATATTTGAACTGGTCGCCCATCTTGCCGTTGCCGACATAGGCTTCGGCGCGCAGGCCCGCCGCGCGCAATTCGCGCACGATCTGGAAACTGGCGGCGGCTTCGGACTTGTCGAATACGGTGACGACGATCAGCGGGCTGCGGTCCACGCCCGCGACGCCCCGCGTCGCCAGCGCGCTCATCAGGCGCGACACGCCGATGGATACGCCCGTCGCGGGGACCGTTTGGCCCGTGAAGCGCGCCACCAGATCGTCATAGCGACCGCCGCCCGCAACGGAGCCGAACACGACTTCCTCGCCTTCCTCATTCTGCACGGGGAAGGTCAGTTGCGCTTCGAACACCGCGCCGGTGTAATAATCCAGTCCGCGCACCACGCCGGTATCGAACATCACGCGGTCGGGGCCATAGCCGCAGGCTTGCAGCAGCCGCACGATCTGTTCCAGTTCGTTCAGGCCCGCAGCGCCGATGGCACTGCTGCCGACCAGGGTGCCGATCTGGCGCAGATGCGCGTCTTCGTCCTCTGCGTCGGGGGCGACGAAGGCGAGAATGCGGTGCGCTTGGTCCGGGGTCAGCCCCGCGCCCTTGGTGAAGTCGCCGGATTCGTCCTTGCGGCCTTCGCCCAGCAGGGCCGACACGCCCTCAACCCCCAGCCGGTCCAGCTTGTCGATGGCGCGCAGCACGATGCCGCGCCGGACGCGGTCTTCCAGCGCGATGCCGGAGGCTTCCAGCACGCCATCCAGCAGCTTGCGGTTGTTGATCTTGACGATGTAATCGCCGCGCTTCAGGCCCAGCGCCTCCAGCGTGTCGGACAGCATCATCAGCAGTTCGGCGTCGGCGGACGCGCTGGCGCTGCCCACCGTGTCGGCATCGAACTGGGTGAATTCGCGGAAGCGGCCCGGACCGGGCTTTTCGTTGCGCCACACGCTACCCACCTGATAGCGGCGGAATGGCTTGGGCAAGTTCTGGAAATGGGCCGCGACATGGCGGGCCAAGGGCGCGGTCAGGTCGTAGCGCAAGGACAGCCACTGGTCGTCGTCATCCTTGAGCGAGAACACGCCCTCGTTCGGGCGATCCACATCCGGCAGGAATTTGCCCAGCGCGTCGGTGTATTCGAAGGCAGGCGTATCCAGCGGCTCGAAGCCGTAGCTGTCATAGACGCCGCGGATGGTCGCCAGCATCTTCTGCTCGGCCACGATCTCCGCCGCTCCGCGGTCGCGGAAGCCGCGCGGCAGCCGTGCTTTGGGACGATTGGGCTTGGACATGAAGGACTTGGCTCGGAATTTGGCCGGGGGGTTGTAGCGGCGCGGGCCACAGACGGCAAGAAACGCCCAAACCATCGGCCATACGCCCGATAAGTTGATAAATTTCAATAAGTTATGATGAAGCCCTTGCCATTGGCGCCTGCCCGTGGCGATCTAGGTTCCGCACACCAACGCATGGCAGGAACGCTTGGCCCAGAGCAAAGTTTATGCGGACGCGACCAGCGCCCTCGCAGGCCTTACCTTTGACGGGATGACCCTGATGGCGGGCGGCTTTGGCCTGTCCGGCAATCCGGAAAACCTCATCACCGCGCTGAAGAATAACGGGGTGAAGAACCTGACCGTCATTTCCAACAATTGCGGCGCCGACGGCTGGGGCCTGTATGTGCTGCTGGCGAACGGGCAGATCCGCAAGATGATCTCGTCATATGTCGGCGAGAACAAGCTGTTCGAGGATTTGTACCTGAAGGGCCAGCTTGAACTGGAGTTGATCCCGCAGGGCACCTTGGCGGAGCGCATTCGGGCGGGCGGCGCGGGTATTCCCGCCTTTTATACCCGCACCGGCGTCGGCACCGTGGTGGCCGAGGGCAAACCCACCGAGGAATTCGAGGGAGTCACTTATATCCGCGAGCGTTGGCTGAAGGGCGACCTGTCCATCGTCAAGGCCTGGAAGGGCGATACCGAAGGCAACCTCGTCTATCGCAAGACGGCGCGGAACTTCAATCCGATGATCGCCACCGCCGGCAAGGTCACCATTGCGGAGGTGGAGGAGCTGGTGAAACCCGGCGAACTCGATCCCGACGCGATCCATACCCCCGGAATTTTCGTGCAGCGCATTTTCCAGGGCAAGGATTACATCAAGCATATTGAACGGGTGACGACGCGTCCCCGTCCGGAGAAAGTGTAATGCCGTGGAGCCGTGAAGAAATCGCCGCCATCGCCGCCCGCGAATTGCAGGACGGCTTTTATGTGAATCTGGGCATCGGCATTCCGACCCTCGTGGCCAACTGCATCCCCGAAGGCATCAATGTCACGCTGCAGAGCGAGAACGGGATGCTGGGCATGGGCCCCTTCCCCTATGAGGGCGAGGAAGACCCCGACCTGATCAACGCCGGCAAGCAGACGATCACTGAAATCCCCGAGAGCAGCTATTTCAGCTCCTCGGACAGCTTCGCCATGATCCGCGGCGGCCACATTAACCTGTCGATCCTCGGCGCGATGGAGGTGGCCCAGA
>JAFIHO010000011.1 GCA_017849395.1 Hyphomicrobiales bacterium | reverse complement strand
GTCGCCGGATCGATCGGCTTATTGCCGCCAAAAAACCGGCACGTCGCTCGCTTGTCGAGCAATTCCTCGTGAAGCATCACCAGTCCACCGCCTGTAATTCGCTGCGACGATGGAAACGCGAACGGCGGCGGCGGTGCTAGGAGGAAAACAATTCAGGTATTATTTTTCCGCCTTTGGGCCCGAGCAATTGCGCGTTCGACCATAGGGACGGTCTTGCCGTTCCGCCGAGCAACCTCGGCTTTCGCCTCAACAGGAGACCAACCGCCCTTAACATGCGCGGAAAACTCGCGGAGAAGGTCCTGGTCCACATGAGCCAGCGACGCGAGACCTTCCCGACGGTAGCGTCTAATCGTGTCTTCAGGCCTCCCTTCCAATTCCGCCCACTCGCGAATGGCGGCTTGAATGGGATCCGGATCACCGCGCTCAATGAAAGCATCGATTGATACTTCCATGGATTCAGCAAGCATACTTCTGCCCAGACTTTTCACAGGGGACTTGGGACGCCCACGCTTCGGTTTGTCATCGTCATAGTGGCGCACCGCCGCGATGACAGCTGCACTGCCATACTTGCGTACAAGGCCCGCTAACTTAATCGCATCCGCGGGGGTCAACCTACTGTCCGGACGCTTAGCCCGCCTCATGGGCGCTCCGAATGGACACCACATTAGCGCTTCCCAAAACTATGGCGTTCAGCCGATCTGCCCACAGTTCGAGCGCCTCGCGCTTCTCACGCGCGTAATCGTATTGACTATAGACTGCAAGCGTGACGCCGGCTTTGGTGACACTTCGATGGTTGATGACATGGCCAAGGACGATCGGTGCGATGCCGAGCGCCGCCATTTGCGAAACCGCTGTGCGGCGCAGATCGTGTGCGGTCCACTGCGCTATTCCGAATCTGCCTTGGGGGTGGCTTTCGCTCGGCTCATGCGCCCGCAACACTGTCCTTGCCACCGCAGCTCCTGACAGCGCCCCCTCACCCTCAGCGTCCGGGAACAGGTATGTTGCACCCTGGCCCGCTGCCGCCAACGCTTCGTCGATGATCGACATCGCCAGATCGCTCAGCGGCACAGCGTGGGAATGGCCGTTCTTTGACCGGCGCGCGGGAATTACCCAGATCCGTTTCGTTCGATCGACCTCAGCTGACGACATGCCAGCGACCTCACCCACCCGCTGGGCAGTCACCAAGCAAAGCCGCAGAATTCGCTGGCAGGTCGGGGATCGCGATAGGGCCTTTGGCAGGCCCGTCCACAGGGTTCGAATTTCCGCGTCGGTCAGCACCCGCTCGCGGTTCGAGGGCTTTGTGGGCTTCGACATGCCCTCCATTGGGGAATGATCTATGTCGCCCCGGCCGACAGCCCAACGGAGCATCGCGCGCATGTCCTCGAAAGTCCGGTTCGCCTCGACTGGCGCGCCCCGGGCCAATACCGCGTCGACCACGCGATTGACGTCGCGCCGATGCAGCTCAGCTGCCCGCAAGTCCCCTATCACCGAAAGGACATTGCGGCCGAATCGACGCCCGGTTTCTTCAGCGCTACGGCGGTGCGGCCGGACGTGCTTGGTCATGTAGGATTCGACCAGCGAGCGGACCGTCATGGCCCCCGCTGCCTCCGCCGCCCATACCTCCCGCGGGTCGCGGGGGGGCGAATTCTCCAGATGCTGGCGGGCCTCCAGCGCCCGGCCGCGGGCTGCTGCCAGGGTCATGCCTGGATAGATGCCCAGCGACACTCGCGCCCGCTTGCCGTCCTTCGGGCTCGTGAAAACGAAGCTCCAGGCCTTCCTCCCTGTCCGAGACACGCGCAGCGCGAGGCCGGGATTGTCCTCATCGAAAAAATCGGCCTGGACTGCGTCACCCGACTTGGCGGCTGCCACAAACCGGTCCGTCAGCTTGACCCTCATGAACGACCTATTTCCGGCTGACCACCCGGTCGCAATTCCGTACCTAGTAGGTACAAAAACACGCGCTTGGGTGCAATAGGACGCAACTCCCTAGAACCACGTGCAACATATGTTTCATGTGAAACAATGGCTTAGGCGACACAGTGCAACAGCGCGCGATTGGCAGCAACTGGTCTGGAATTCCCTGTTAACCGGTTGGTCGCTGGTTCGATCCCGGCCCGGGGAGCCAATTTCTCGCCCATCCATGATCACACCGCCGCGCTATTCGTAGCGCAGCGCGTGGATCGGGTTGGCGCGGGCGACGCGCAGGGCGTGGCCCAGAATCGTCACCCAGGCGATCAGCAGCGCCGCCAGCCCTACCCCGGCGAAATAGACCGGGTTCAGGTCGATGCGATAGGCGAAGCTCTCCAGCCAGTCCTGCAGGTAATGCCAGGCGACAGGCCAGGCGATCAGGTTGGCGATCAGCACGGGGACCGAGAACTGCCATAGCAGCAGCGTCACGACATCGCGGTCGCGCGCGCCGAACACCTTGCGGATACCAATCTCCTTGGTGCGCCGCCCCGCGGTGAAGGCGGCCAGCCCGAACAGCCCCAGACAGGCGATGAAGATCGCGATGGCCACGAATATCGCGAAGATCGTCCCTTGCTTCTTGTCGGCCTGGTAGAGTTTTTCGAACGTGTCATCCAGGAATGTCCGCTGCAAGGCGACATTGTGCACGAAGGAACGCGAGGTCTTTTCGATGAAGGCCATCGCTTCCTGCTCGCGGCCCGCCTGGACACGGATGGACAGGGCCTGGCTGCGGTCGGGTGCATACACATAGACCGTCTGCACCACCGGGCTGCGCACGCCATCGAACAGGATGTCCGCGGTGACGCCCACCACGCGCATGTGCGATTTTCCGAAAACAAATATTTTGCCGATGATATCGGCCGGAGAGTATCCCAATGCCTTGGCGAGCGATGCATTGACCATCACGTTATGGCCTTCATTCTTGGTGAAATCGTCAGGACCATAGAAACGGTCATCGGCGCGCTGCTCGGACAGGACGCGTCCCGCCAGGATCTTGATGCCATAGAACTGGAAGTAGTTCGGCTCGACCGAATAGTGGGTCGGCGCAAGCATTTTGGAATCGCCCGGCCGCAATGTCGGCAATACGTCGTTCGCGCCGCCAAAGGCGACAAAGCTCGACCGCGTGACTCCAATCACGCCCGGTCCCCGTTCTAGTGTGCGCGCGAAGGTCTTCACGCCCTCCGGCGTCAGCCGCCCTCCCGTGCCGGTGATGAGGACATGGTCGCGGCGGAATCCCAGATCGGTATGGCGGGCGAAGTCTATCTGACGGAACACCACGATTGCCGCGATACCCAGTCCGATGGATACCGCGAACTGCAACACCACCAAAACAGATCGCAGCGTGCCGGACCCGGGATTGCCCGACCGGTTGGCGCGAAGCACGGATGCGGGCCGAAAACGCGACAGCACCACCGCCGGATAGATCCCGCTGACCAGGCCCGCCGCCACCGCTGTGGCAAGAATGCCCAAACTCAGCGGCCAGTCCAGCGCATATTCCAGCTTCAGCGGCACGCCCAGGAAACTGCCATAGGACGGCAGCAGCACCTCCACCAGCGCCAGCGCGAAGATCAGTGCCAGCAATGACATCAGGACGGACTCTCCCAGAAACTGAACGATGAGTTGGCCGCGTGTGGCGCCGAGCGTCTTGCGAAGGCTGATTTCGCGGGCGCGCATGGTGGCACGGGCCGTTGCCAGGTTCATGAAGTTGAAACAGGCCACCAGCAGGATCAGGATGCCGATGATCGAGAAGCCATAGATCATCGTCCAACTGCCCGGCGGCTTCATTCCGCCCATCTTTCCGTCGCTGGTGAGGTGTACCGTGCGGAAAGGCGTCAGAATGGGCTCCAGCAACTCGCTGCCCGGTATCCTGACATTCGTGAAGCGCGAAAGATCAATCGAGCGATCCAGGATGGGCTTGAGTTTTGTCACCACCGTGGCGGGCTCCGTCCCTGGAGCCAGGGTCACATACGCGTAGGTGCCATTGTTACTGACCCAGCTTTGTTTGTCTTCCTGAGATATGCGGTCGGCCAGGGATGTGTTGGGCATCAGAAAATCGAAGTCGAGATGCGTATTGTGCGGCAGGTCGCGCATCACGCCCACCACCCTCAGCAATACCTGGGTATTGGCGCAGACCGTGTCATCGCCGCAGCCGCCACGGCCGGTGCTCATGATTTTTCCGATGGGATTGGTGTCACCGAAATATTTCCTGGCCATGCGTTCGGAGATCACCAGCGAATCCGGCCTCGACAGCGCCGTTCCCCGATCGCCGGTAACCAACGGGAGGGGAACAACCTGCAGAAAATTGGGATCGACCGTACCTACGGTTTCGGAGAACTGCTTGTCCCCGACTGTCATGGTCATGTGTTCCTGGGCCAGGCGGGTCTGGCTGGTGACTTCCGGGATATGATCGTGCATCGCCACGCTCAGCGGCATGGTGGTCTGGGCGGTCGCGATATCGCGCCGGCTCGGCACATGGAACGTGGTTTCGACACGCCAAAGTTTCTCGCTGCCGGGTATCCACGTGTCATAGGACAGTTCATCGCGCACGAAGAGCATCACCAGGATGGCGCAGGTGAGCCCCACCGCGAGCCCCGCAATGTTTATGAAGCTATACAATTTGTGCCGCGCGATGTTGCGCAGGGCGACGGCGAGATAGTTGCGGAACATGGTTGCTCCTATTCGTAGCGCAAAGCGTGGACAGGATTGGCGCGGGCAACGCGCAGCGCGATGGTAGGATAGCTGCCCAGCATGGCGCCCTCCTACATCACCTGGCGGATGCTTTCGGTCACGACCGCACCATCCAGCAGGTTCACGGTACGGTGCGCATATTGGGCGTGGCTGTGGGAATGGGTAACCATCACAATGGTGGTGCCCTCCTCGTTCAGTTGCGTCAGAAGCTGCATGACCTCCTCGCCGTTGGCGGTATCCAGATTGCCGGTCGGCTCATCGGCAAGGATCAGCTTGGGACGCGCCACGACGGCGCGGGCGATGGCCACGCGCTGCTGCTGACCGCCGGAGAGTTGCGAGGGCATGTGGCGGGCGCGGTGGCCTATCTTCATGCGTTCCAGCGCGGCAGTCGCGCGGCTGCGGCGCTCCGATGCGGGGACATCGGAATGGTAGAGCAGCGCCAGTTCGACATTTTCCTGCACATTCAGTTCGTCGATGAGGTTAAAGCTCTGGAACACGAACCCGATGGCGCTCTTGCGCAGATAGGCCAGCTTCGCTTCGGAATAACCGGCGATGTTCTGGCCGTCGAACCAGTATTCGCCCCCGCTGGGTGCATCGAGCATGCCAACGATGTTCAGGAAGGTGGACTTGCCGCAGCCCGACGGCCCCATCACCGCCACGAACTCGCCTTTGCCGACTTCCAGATTGATGTCGCGCAACGCCGTGGTCTCCACCTCGTCGGTGCGATAGACCTTCGCCAGATGTTTGAACGAAATCATTCTTTGCTCGCCCCTATGAATTGCTTGCGTTGAATTCGATCCGGTCCATTTTCTGATAGGCCTCGTAGCCAGAGATGATCACCCGCTCGCCGGGCTTCAGGCCGTCCACCACTTCGACAAATTCGGGATTGCGCCGTCCCAGCCGGATGGCGCGGCGGATCGCCGACCGGCCATCGGGCGTCACGACAAAGGCCCAGTTGCCGCCCGTATCCTGATAGAAGGGGCCATTGGGCAGCATTACTGCGCGCGATGCGCCGCCCAGTTCGATCTTCAGATCGATAGCCTGGCCGACATGGATGTTAGAAGGCGCCGCGCCATCGAAATAGAAATCAGTTTTGAATGTGCCATTTGCGACCTGGGGATAGACCTTGGCCACATGGGCGCGATAATCGCGCCCATCGATGTTGAACAAGGTCGCCTGCCCCACCGCCAGATTGGTCAGGTAGAATTCGTCTGCCTGCGCGGTCAATTTGAAGCGATCGGCGGAGTTCACCTGCCCCAGCACCCCGCCCGCGGCTTTGGACTGGCCGACTTCCGCGTCCAGTGCGGTCAACTGGCCGTCCATGGGCGCACGAACCGTGAGCGCCTCGACTCCCGCATTGGCGATGTCGGTCTTTCCCGATGCGTCGCCGGTCAGTTGCGTGGCCCGCACGCGCTGCTCGACGGTACGCGAAGCGACCGTGGCGGCGCGCAGCTTCACGTAATATTCGTATTCCTCCACCTCCTGACGATAGGTGCTGGGCGCAATGGCCTTGCCTTCCAGCAGAATCTTGTCGCGTTCCAGATTGGCCTTAAGCCGCGACAGTTGGTATTCGATGTTCAGGATTTCCTGCTCATATTTGAAACGGGTCTGCTCGAAGGTCAGCTGCTGGGCGGCGACCTGAAGCTGCAGCGCCGGGTTGGATAGGATGATCAGAACCTGTCCGGCCTTAACCCGAGCGCCGTCTTCCACCAGCACCTGTTTCACCGTGCCGCCCTGGTCGGTCGTCAGATAGGCGGTGATGAAGGGCGCGACCGCGCCGCGCACCGCGATATAATCCTCGAACGAGCCTTCGCGCACCGTGCCGATGGTCAGTTGCGCCAGCGGGGCGCGATAGACATTGCCGCCCTGCCCCAAAAGCAGCCACGCCGCACCGGCACCCACCGCCCCAACAAGCGCCGCCGCTTTCCAATAGCGCTGCCATAGGGGCTTGCGCGCGATAGCCCGGTCCTGCCCGTCGCTACCGGGAACAGTCCCATCGGATGCGTTGTCGTTTTTTAACAGCCGCAGCAGGCGCGCACGGAGGTCTGATAGGGAAAGCGGCTTGTCCATGCCACCGTTAGTGCAAGTCTAATGCCAACTTTTATGGTAGTAGATTCAATAGGTTACTGGCGTACCTTGGCCTCCCCTGTCCGCCGACGTACACTGAAACGGACACCTGTTCGTTTCCGGACATGCCACCCACCGACGCCCGTATCCTGATCGTCGACGATAATGAGGACATCCTCCAGGCTGCCCGGCTATTGCTGAAACGGCATTTCTCCGCCGTGCAGACACTGACTGACCCCGCCCATCTGGCGACGCTGGCGCGCCGGGGCGCTTTCGACGTGCTGCTGCTGGACATGAATTTCGCCCCCGGCGCCGACAGCGGCACGGAGGGCCTGGACCGCCTCGCCCAGGTTCTGGAGATCGATCCCCAGGCAGTGGTTGTGATGGTTACGGCCCATGGCGACGTCGAACTCGCAGTCGAAGCCATGAAGCGCGGCGCGGCGGATTTCGTCACCAAGCCCTGGGAGAATGAAAGGCTGGTTGCCACCCTGACGGCCGCGCTGAACCTGCGGCGCTCCCGAATGGAAGCCGCCGAACTACGCCAGCGCAACAGCGGGTTGGTGTCGGCGACCCACACTGAATCCGGCATCGTTGGCACATCACCCGCCATGCTGCGCGTGTTCGGCGCGATCCGCCGTACCGCGCCCACGGACGCCAATGTGCTGATCCTGGGCGAGAATGGCACCGGCAAGGAGCTTGCGGCGCGCGAAATCCACCGCCTGTCCCCGCGCGCCAATGGCGTGTTCCTGCGGGTGGACATGGGTGCGCTGTCACCGCAGCTTTTCGAGAGCGAATTGTTCGGCCACAGGCGCGGCGCTTTCACCGATGCGCGGCAGGATCGCACCGGCTATTTCCGCGCCGCCACCGGCGGCACCCTGTTCCTGGACGAAATCGGCAATGTGCCACTGACATTGCAGAGCAAACTGCTCACCGCACTGGAGCGGCGCGAAGTGGTGCCGGTGGGCGCGGAAAAACCCGAACCCATCGATGTCAGGCTGGTCTGCGCTACCAATCTGGGACGCGACCGGCTGGCGGATGAAAACCTGTTCCGCCAGGACCTGCTCTATCGCATCAACACGGTGGAGATCACCCTGCCCCCGCTGCGCGACAGGCGGGAAGACATACCGCTGCTGCTGGAGCATTACACCGCCCAATACAGCCAGAAATACAATCTGCCGCCAAAACGCCTGTCCGCCGCGCTGATCGAGCGGCTTTGCGCCTGGTCCTGGCCGGGCAATGTCCGCGCCCTGCGCCATGCGGTGGAACGCGCCGTCATTTTGGGCGAAGGCGACATGCTGGATTTGGCAGACTTCCCACTGGCGGACAGCGGACGCGCCGGGGAGCCGCGCGACACTGCCGCGAGCGCCCGGCTGGACGAGGTTGAAAAAGCCGCCGTTATCCGCGCGCTTGAGCAGCACCGCAACAATGTGAGCCGCGCCGCGGACGCGCTGGGCCTTACCCGCGCCTCGCTGTACCGGCGGATGGAGAAGTATGGCCTTTAGCGGCTTTCACGCTGGTCTGTTGCTGCGGGTCGCGGGGCTGCTTGCGACCCTGGTCGTGCTGGCCTGGATGATCTCCGACACCCAATGGTATGTCGCCATCGGGCTGTGCGTGGCGGCGGGCCTCATGCAGACCGTTCTGCTCGTACGCCATGCATCACGTTCGGGGCGGGAAACGGCGCGCTTCCTGGACGCCATCGCCTTCGACGATACGTCCGCCAGTTTTTCAACCCTGGCGCGCGACCCGGATTTTAGCGACCTGGGCGTCGCCATGACCCGCGTGCTCGACCAGTTGCGCAGCGGCCGGATGGAGCGCGAAGAGCAGGCGCAATATCTGCAAGGGCTGCTGGCGCATGTGCCCGTCGCCCTCATTTCGGTGGATGAGCATGGCCATGTGCAGTTGCTGAACCATGGCGCGCGCCGGCTATTCGCCGGTCCCTGCGACCGCATCGAGACACTTCCGCGCCATGGCGAGGCCTTTGCCGCGGCACTGCTGGCACTCAGGCCCGGCGAAAGCGCCATTGTGCGGATGGAGCGCGAATCCGGTACGCTGCAACTCAAGGCGGCGGCAACCGCCGTGATACTCTCCGGGACGCGCCACCGGCTGATCTCGCTTCAGAATATCGAAACCGAACTGACGGCGCAGGAACTGGCCGCCTGGCAGACGGTGATCCGCGTCATCGCGCATGAAGTGATGAATTCACTGACCCCGATCTCGTCCCTCGCCGCCACGGCACGGTCGCGGCTGGATGAAAGCCTGGCGCATGTGCCGCCGGACTCGCCCGCCCGCGCCGGACTTGAAGACGCAATCGAGGCGCTAGACACACTCACCCGCCGCAGCGAAGGTCTGCTGCATTTCGTGCAGAACCATCGGCGCCTGACCCGGCGCATGACCGCACAAATCGAGATTGTTCCGGTGCGCCGCGTATTCTCCCGCCTGCAACGGCTACTTGCGGATGAGATGGTCGCGCGGGACATCGCACTGACCGTCCAGGTCGAACCGGAGACGCTGGAGCTTGCCGTGGACGCGGACCTGCTCGATCAGGCCCTCATCAATCTGCTGCGCAACGCGATGGAGGCCCTGCGCGATACCCCGGCCGGGAAAATCTCCCTTACGGCCCGGCAAGAGGGAGGCGGGCATGCCAGCATCACGGTCTCCGACAACGGCCCCGGCATTCCCCTCGATCAGCGCGAGAAAATCTTCGTCCCCTTCTTCACCACCAAGCGGCAGGGCAGCGGCGTCGGCCTGACCCTGGTGCGCCAGATAGCATCGGTGCACGGCGCCAGCGTGGCGGTGACGGACGCGCCGGGCGGCGGCGCGGCCATCACCCTGCGATTCTGACGCTCGCAATCCGCTGGCGGTCCACGGTTCTGACGGCGCGGCCCTATCCGATATCCGGCCATTCCAGACGTTGACGGGTGCAATGCGATACAGTCTTGTATCGCAAGCTTCGAGTTCAGGGAAACAATGCAGCTTAGCAGTTTGAACGATGGCCCCGCGCCGCCGCAAACCATATTGATCGTGGAAGACGACGCGTCCCTGCGCGTCCTTCTTGCCCGGCGGTTGCAGGAGAACGGCTTCAAGGTCGCCACGGCCGAAACCGCGCCGGAAGTTCAGCGCATCTTCAACGAGCAGCCGCTCGACCTGATCCTTCTGGACCTGATGCTACCCGGCACCAGCGGTCTGGACATCTGCCGCAGCATACGCCGCGAAAGCGACGTGCCGATTATCATCATCAGCGCGCGCAACGAGGAAACCGACCGGGTGCTGGGGCTGGAGCTTGGGGCCGACGATTATGTGCCCAAGCCGTTCAGCACCAAGGAGCTGATCGCCCGCATCCGGGCCGTGCTGCGCCGGGGCGCGTCGGACAGGACGCCTAACAAGACGGCAAGCCAGGACATGCTGCGCTTCAGCGGCTGGACCCTGTATCTGCGCCGCCACGAACTGACCGCCCCCACAGGCGCGCGCGTGGAATTATCGGGCGCGGAATATGCTCTGCTGGTGGCATTGCTCGACAACGCCCAGCGGGTGATCGGCCGCGAACGCCTGCTTGAGTTGTCCCGCTCGCGGCTGGGCGAATCGTCGGACCGGAGCGTTGATGTGCTGGTCAGCCGGCTCCGGCGCAAGCTGTCGCATGATGAAGCCGGACAAGACCTAATCCGCACCATTCGCGGCGTCGGTTACATCATGACGGCGGAGGTGGAACGCATTTGAGCAATTTTAGCATATGGTCCCGCGGACTGATGGGCCAGGTGCTGGCCGTTCTGTTGGCCACCGTCGTTCTGGAGTTTCTAGGCAGCGCCGTTCTCTACGAATATTTCGAATCCTATTCTTCGCGCGAGGAATGGGGCCAGCAATTGGGCGAGCAGTTGCTGGTGGCGGAACGGCTAGTGTCGGGTACGCCCGTCGAAAAGCGTACTGCCGTGGCCAACCAGATGTCGGCCGAGCATCTGAACTTCCGCTGGAGCTACATCCCCATCCGGGACCAGAGCGCGCAATCTCCGGCGCTGCAACGTCTTCGTCAGCACATGACGCAGGACCGGCCGGAGATCGCCCGCTACGAAATCCGGCTTGCCATTTCCCCTCTCGACAAAAACCATCTTGAAGGAACGGTGCGGCTGAAGGATGGCAGTTATCTGCATTTCCGCGCTCGCATCGGCGGTTGGGAAACCTTCTACAAATCCTTCCTGTCCTTCGTGATCCTCATTGCCGGCGTCCTGCTCACCGCCGCCCTGGTGATCCGTGCGCTGGGGGCGCCGTTGCGGGCGCTGGCCAGCGCGGCCGACGCCGCCGGACATGGC
>JAFIHO010000148.1 GCA_017849395.1 Hyphomicrobiales bacterium | reverse complement strand
GGCGTGCTGACTGTGCAGAACCAGGCCGAACGTCTTTATGCCGAGGAAGAGGTCGAGGCGCTCCAGACCGTCGCCATGGTGCTGGCCGAAGTCGTGGCGCAGGGCGGCTTCTTCAACATCGCCGAACTGGACGAACCGGAACTGCGTGTCGACCGCCCGCGCAAATTCGTGGGCGAAGGGCTTTCGGAAGGCGTCGCGGTGGGCCGCGTCGTGCTGCACGAACCGCGCGTGAAGGTCGAACGCATGATCGCCGACGATCCGGCGAAGGAACTGAAGCGTCTGGAAGCGGCCATCGGTTCCTTGCGCGAATCCGTGGACGGGATGCTGGCCTCCAGCGAACTCGATCTCACGGGCGAGGGCCGCGAAGTGATCGAGGCTTATCGCCTCTTCGCCTACGACCAGGGCTGGCGCCAGCGCATGCGCGACGCGGTGCGCACCGGCCTTACCGCGGAAGCCGGTGTGGAACGCGTGCAGGACGAAACCCGCCTGCGAGTGCAGCGCATGGGCGATCCTATCCTGCGCGAGCGGGCGCATGATTTCGACGACCTTGCCCGCCGCCTGCTGCGCCACCTGACCGGCGAGGAAGCCAGCGCCCAAAGCCTGCCCCAGGGCGCGGTGCTGGTGGCGCGCAACATGGGCCCCGCGGAGTTGCTGGATTACGGCCGCGACAAGCTGGTGGCGCTGGCGGTGGAAGAAGCTGCGGCCACCAGCCATGTCTCCATCGTGGCGCGCTCCATGGGCCTGCCCATGGTTGCGTCGCTGGAAGGCCTGGCGGATTCCGCGCGCGCCGGAAACCAGATCGCGATCGATGGCGAAACCGGCGAAGTGCACTTACGTCCCGCTGCCGAGATCGTGGCGGCCTTCGAGGAAAAGCGTTCCTTGCGTTTGCAAGCCCAGGCGCGGTTCGAAGCGGTGCGCGATCTGCCGGCCGTCACCCGCGACGGCGTTCCCATCAAGCTGATGATGAATGCGGGCCTGGAATTCGACATGCCGCAACTGGAGCGTTCCGGCGCGGACGGTGTGGGCCTGTTCCGCACCGAACTGCAATTCATGATCGGCGAGACCATGCCGCGCCTGGCTGATCAGGCGGCGTTCTACAAGACCATCATGGATGCTGCGGGCGACAAGCCGGTTGTGTTCCGCACGCTCGATCTGGGCGGCGACAAGGTGCTGCCCTATGCGCGCTGGGAGCGGGAAGAAAATCCCGCGCTGGGCTGGCGCGCCATCCGCATCGCGCTCGATCGTCCGGCGCTGTTGCGCTATCAGGTGCGGGCGCTGCTGACGGCGGCGGCCGGGCGCACCCTGCGCGTGATGCTGCCGATGGTGTCCGATGTGGACGAGTTCAATCGCGGCCGCTCGCTGATCGACCGAGAACTGGAACGCGCACGCCTGCTGGGCCAGACGCGGCCGATCCAGGTTCTGGTGGGCGCGATGCTGGAAGTGCCCGCGCTGGCCTTCATGCTGCCGCAACTGATGCGCTCGGCGGATTTTGTCTCCATCGGATCGAACGATCTTCTGTCGCTCGTGTTCGCGGTGGACCGCACCAATCCGCGCGTCGCCAAGCGTTATGACAATCTCAATCCCGCATCTCTGACATTGATCCGCCTGATCGTGCAGAGCGCGGCGGAGAATAGCGGCGATCTTTCCCTGTGCGGCGAGATGGCGGGCCGCCCGCTGGACGCCATGGCGCTGCTGGGCCTGGGGCTGCGCACCCTGTCGATGCAGCCAGGGCAGATCGGTCCGATCAAGATGATGATTCGCAGCCTGAACCTGGGTGAGGTGTCGGCTTTCGTGGACCGGCTGTGCGGCCGAACCGACCATTCGCTCAGAACCCGCCTGGCCGCCTTCGCTGCCGAGCGGGGAATTGTGTTGAAATAGGGCAGGTTGGCTGGCCTGCGGCGTTTTTTGCGGCGCTGCGGTTGTTCCGGTCGTGGCTTTTCGGATATAATTGGGTTCCCAAGCACTTAGCTGCGCCGTGTCGGCATGGCCGGGCGCGCAACGACGGCTCATTGGCAAAGATGTCCCTGGACGAAGAAGGCGGCTCAGGCCGCCGCCGCATCCACCTGAGAGAGATCACCCGCGACGGCGAACTTCCGCTCGAGACGGTCGGCCAGGATTTGCGCGCTGCGCGTCAGCGCCGGGGCGATGACCTTGCCACTGTCAGCAAGGCGCTGAAGATCCGCAAGGATCATCTGGAAGCGCTCGAAGAAGATCGCATGGATAATCTTCCGGGCAAGACCTACGCCATCGGTTTCGTGCGCACCTATTCCCAGTATCTGGGTCTTGACCCCAATGCGCTGGTCGACCGCTTCAAGCAGGAAATCTCCGGGCGCGGGGACGATCCTGTCTCGCAGCCTTCCACGCCGGTTCTTGACGACGATCAGCGCCGCCTGCCGCAGGGCTGGCGTTTGCTGGGCCTCGTGGTCGTGCTGCTGCTGGGCTACGGCGCCTATCATCTCCTGTCGTCGGATCGTGGCAATGTGCAGGTCGTTCCGGAAGCGCCGGATGTGGTTGCCGCATCACGCCCGGCGACGCCGCCGCCCGTGCCGGTTCCGCAGGACGCCGCGCCTGCACCCGCCATCGACGCCAGCGGCGCGGCGGACAATGCTGCCGCACCGGACCAATCGACTCCGCAGCAGGCCATGGCCGCGCCTGCCGCGCCCGCTGCTGAAACGATGGCCGGGCCCGCCGTCGCGCCCACGGGCAAGGTCTATGGCGAGCAGAACCGCAATGCCCGGGTGGTGTTGCGCGCCCGTTCCGCAACCCACATCACGGTGCGCGGACGTGACGGCACCACCTTCATCAACCGCAACCTGCAGGCCGGCGACACCTATCAGGTTCCCAATTTCACCGGCCTGACCCTGAGTTCCACCAATGGCGGCGCGGTGGAAGTCGATCTGGATGGGCAGGCCATCGGCAGTGCGGCCGGCGCAGATCAGGAAACCCTGGACCTGCCGCTTGATCCGCAGTCCCTTGTCGACCATTTCAACAATCGCCGTCCCGGCTGAGGAAGTGACATGAGCATCCGCGCCTATCGCGACATCCACCGGCGCAA
>JAFIHO010000147.1 GCA_017849395.1 Hyphomicrobiales bacterium | reverse complement strand
TCCATCAACTATGAGATGGAAAATGGCTGCATGGACTTCTCCAACCTGCGCAATTTCATGCAGGGTTTGGTCGATGGCGGGCCGACGCCGTCCGGCCACCGCACGCCGATGGTGTTCGTGACGCTTCCTGCGATCGGTTTCGACGGCCCTTCGATGCGCGCCAATGCCTGGCAGATACAGCAGGCGCTGGCTGCGGGCGCACATGGCGTGCTGATCTGCGAGATGCATTCGCCGGAAGCGGGCGAGATCGCCATCTCGGCGGCGCGCTATAAGTTCACTCTGCCGGGCGTGAAGGAATATCCGATCGAAGGCACCCGCGGCGCCGGTAGCCAGGTATTCGCCCAGCATATCTGGGGCCTGAAGGGCGACACCTACCTGTCCGTCGCCGACTGCTGGCCGCACAATCCGAAGGGCGAAATCTCCATGGGCTTCAAGCTGGAGAACCGCTATTCGGTCGAGAGCTGCGAGCAGCTCATGGCAATCCAAGGCTTGGCCTTTGCCGAGCCCGGACCCAGCGACAATAGCTGGTCCATCCTGGGTTGGGATGCGATCCGGCAGATGCCGCGCGAAGAACGGGCCAAGGTGATGTCGACACCGCGCTATGTGGAATCGCTGGAGCGCATCCGGCTGGCCGCGATGAAGAACAACATCAAGTGGTTGGGCACCGGCAAGCACGGCGCGACCATGAACGAAAGCTACGACCAGGGTATGCGCATGCTGCCGGGCGACAATGAGGAGGTCGTGCGCGCCAGCCGCGAATATTCCAAGCGCAAGATGCCGGCATGACGCGATGCTGAGACGCCTCGTTCCAGGACTGGCCCTTATCGGGGCCGTCCTGGGCGCGGCGTCCGGCGCCCCAGCCAGTCCCTGCACCGACCTCAATGGCGTTCAAGCCACCGTCTTCAACACGGTGCGCAGGATTTCGAATATCTTGTCGATCTCCTGCTTGGTGATGATCAGCGGGGGCGACAGGGCGATGATGTCGCCCGTGGTGCGCACCAGAAGGCCCGCGTCATAGGCTTTCAGGAATGCATCAAAGGCCCTTGCGGTTGGCTGGCCGGCAATGGGTTCCAACTCGACCGCCCCCATCAGACCCAGATTGCGGATGTCGATCACATGCGGCAGGCCCTTCAGCGCGTGCAGCGCATCTGCCCAATAATCCGCCAGTGTGGCACCGCGTGTCAGCAGTCCTTCTTCATCGTAAACATCCAACGTCGCGAGCGCCGTCGCGCAGGCCATCGGGTTGGCGGAATAGGTGTAGCCATGAAACAGTTCGATGGCATTGGGCGGCCCCTGCATGAAGGCTTCATATATCTTCTTCTGCACGAAGACCGCGCCCATCGGAATGATCCCGCTGGTCAGCCCCTTGGCTGTGGTCACCATGTCAGGTTCCACGCCGAAGAAATCTACTGCGAAATTCGTGCCCAACCGGCCATAGCCGGTAATGATTTCATCGAAGATCAGCAGGATGCCGTGTTTCGTGCAGATGTCGCGAAGCCGCTTCAAGTAGCCTTTGGGTGGAATAATAACTCCGGTCGATCCCTGCACCGGCTCCACGATCACTGCCGCGATGGTCGATGGATCGTGTAGCGTGCATAGCCGTTCCAGATCGTCGGCGAACTCTGCGCCATGTTCCGGTTCACCCCGGCTGAACAGATTGCGGGGATCCCCATGCGTATGCCGCAGATGATCAACGCCGGCCACCAGCGTTCCAAACATCTTGCGGTTCGCCGTCATGCCGCCCACACTCATGCCGCCGAAATTGACGCCGTGATAGGCGCGCTCCCGTCCGATCAATCGAACCCGCTGGCCTTCGCCCCGCACGCGATGCCAAGCCAGGGCGATCTTCAGCGCCGTCTCGACCGATTCCGATCCGGAGTTGGTGAAGAAGACATGATCCAGTTCACCGGGCATCAGCGCGGCAAGGCGCGACGCCAGAGTGAACGCCTTGGGATGCCCCATCTGGAAGGCAGGTGAGTAATCCATCTCCGCCGCCTGGCGGGAGATGGCGTCCACGATCTTCTTCCGGCCATGGCCGGCATTGCAGCACCACATGCCCGCAACGCCATCCAATACATCGCGTCCGTCCGCAGTCTTGTAATACATGCCCTCCGCCGCGACGAAGAGGCGGGGATTGGCCTTGAACTGCCGATTTGCCGTGAACGGCATCCAGTAGGCGTCCAGATCGTTGCGACGGACGGGTTTGCTCTCTTTGTCCATGTCAGTTTCCTCCTCCTGTTTCCGGGAGTTTCAAATGTTCATCATAATCGGCATCGCGCATGACTTGAATGACAAGCGTCACCATCTCCAGCGGCGCGCCATTTTCGACGCGGGCCAAAAGATCGGGCTGCGGCCGCTGCTGCTTGAATCGCTCAAGCCTGGCCTGGAACTGCTGCATACCCATGACGGGGCCGTCGCCGATGCGAACTTTTCCGTCCATCTGGATGTGCAGGTCCAGAACCGGTGGTGCGGCCGAAGCATTGCCGGTCAGCGCCAACAGCAGCATCGAAATATAAAGGGCGTTCCTCATCACCTGTCCGGGCGATACCCGTTTTCTCTGTCTCGCGGAGCGTTATCCACAGTTAAGCGCAGGTGCCGGTTCCGCGCCACTGGAAACAGGCCCCCGGGCAGGCCTTAACTTCCGGGCCAGCATACGGAATGTTCATCATGCAGGGTGTCACAGTCGTCGATCATCCCCTGATACAGCACAAGCTGACACTGCTGCGCGACCGGCGCACCAGCACCAAGAATTTCCGCGAATTGCTGAACGAAATCGGCATGCTGATCTGCTACGAGGTGACGCGCGATTTGCCGATCACCCAGATCGAAATCGAAACGCCACTGACGACCATGAAGGCGCCGGTCATTGAAGGCAAAAAGCTGGTGTTCGCGCCGATCCTGCGGGCCGGAACTGCCTTTCTGGACGGCATGCTCAATCTTGTGCCATCGGCCCGCGTGGCCCATATCGGGCTGTATCGCGATCCCGATACGCTGGAAAGCGTCGAATATTATTTCAAGGCGCCGGAAGATGTCGCCCAACGTCTGGTGATTGTGATGGACCCGATGCTGGCCACCGGCAATTCGGCGGTGGCGGCGGTGGACAGGCTCAAAGCGCGGGGCGTGACGAAGCTGCGTCTGATGTGTCTCCTCGCCGCCCCTGAAGGGATCGCCCATTTCCGCCAGGCGCATCCGGATGTACCGCTCTGGACGGCGGCGATCGACAGCCACCTGAACGAGCATGGTTATATCGTTCCGGGATTGGGCGACGCCGGAGACCGCATGTTCGGGACCAAATGACCGGAAAAGCGGCAGTTATCGGGTTTACATCGGCTTGACTTGACTCGCTCCCGACCCGGTGAAAGCGTCTGGCATGTCCAATGTCCATTCCATCAGCCCGCGCGAGGCTTCGGGAAGCGAAGAGGGTCGCAATCCCGTCGCTGCCTATGACAACGACCTGATTGAAAGCGTGCGGGTCAACCGCAGCGCTGCCGAACGCCGTGCTGCCACCCTGCCAGGCCGTCGTACCGTCAAGAAACAATGGCAGGCTGCATGGCTGGTGCGCGCCATCCAGTGCATCGACCTCACCACCCTGTCGGGCGACGACACGCCGGGCCGGGTGCGCCGCCTCTGCGCCAAGGCGCGCCAGCCGGTGCGCCAGGAATTGCTCGATGCGATGGGGATAGGCGGCATAGGCCTCACCACCGGCGCGGTGTGCGTCTATCACGCCATGGTCACGACGGCGGTGGAGGCGCTGCGCGGTACGAACATTCCCGTCGCCGCCGTTTCGACCGGCTTCCCTGCGGGCCTGTCGCCGCTCAATCTCCGCATCAAGGAAATCGAAGCTTCGGTGGCGGCGGGGGCGAGGGAAATCGACATCGTTATCGACCGGGGCCATGTGCTGACTGGAAATTTCCGCGCCGTTTATGACGAGATGAAACTGTTCCGTGAAGCCTGCGGCCCGGCCCATGTGAAGGCGATCATCGGGGCAGGGGATCTTGGCACTCTTGTCAATGTGGCGAAGGCATCGCTCGCCTGCATGATGGCAGGCGCTGACTTCATCAAGACATCCACCGGCAAGGAGCCGGTCAATGCCACGATGTCGTTCGCCCTTGTCATGTGTCGCGTGATCCGCGATTGGCGGCAGATGACGGGTTACAAGGTCGGGTTCAAGCCCGCGGGCGGCATCTCCACTGCCAAGGATGCGATGAACTACGAATTCATCATGAAAGAAGAATTGGGCAATGACTGGCTGAAACCGGACCTGTTCCGGCTGGGTGCGTCCAGCCTCCTCACCGATATCGAACGACAGCTTGAGCATTTCGTCAGCGGGCATTATTCCGCATCCTATCGTCATCCGATGGCCTGAAATGAAACCGGCATGAGCAGCGTCGCGCAAATTCTCGAAACCATGGAATACGGCCCCGCGCCGGAAAGCGACGCGCCGGTACAGGCATGGCTCGAAAAGCATGGGCGCAGCTTCGAACTGTATATCGGCGGCGGATGGATAAAGGGCACCGGTCGCCGCTTCGACAGCACCAATCCAGCCACGGGCAAGAAACTCGCTTCCTTGGTTGAAGCTGCACCGGGCGACGTTGACGCCGCCGTGAAGGCGGCGCGCGCCGCCCAACCCGGCTGGGCCAAGCTGTCTGGCCACGCCCGCGCCAAATACCTCTATGCCCTGGCGCGGCTGGTGCAGAAACATGCCCGCCTTTTCGCGGTGCTGGAGACATTGGACAACGGAAAGCCGATCCGCGAGACCCGCGATATCGACATTCCGCTGGTGGCGCGCCATTTCTACCATCACGCCGGCTGGGCCGAGTTACTGGAAAGCGAATTCCCAGACCACGCGCCGCTGGGTGTGGTGGAGCAGGTGATCCCCTGGAATTTCCCACTGCTGATGCTGGCCTGGAAAATCGCGCCCGCTCTTGCCTGCGGCAACACGGTTGTCCTGAAGCCTGCCGAAGATACCAGCCTCACTGCCTTGCTGTTCGCCGAAATCTGCGGCGAAGCGAAACTTCCCAAGGGCGTGGTCAACATCGTCACCGGCGCAGGCGAGACGGGACGGGTGTTGGTCGAGCATCCCGATATCGACAAGATTGCTTTCACCGGCTCTACCGAAGTGGGCCGCGCTATCCGCATCGCCACGGCAGGTACCGGCAAGAGGCTGACACTTGAGCTGGGCGGCAAGTCGCCCTTCGTCGTTTTCGAGAACGCCGATCTTGACGCCGCTGTCGAAGGCGCGGTGGATGCGATCTGGTTCAACCAGGGTCAGGTCTGCTGCGCCGGTTCGCGCCTGCTGGTGCAGGAAAGCGTCGAGGAACGCTTCCTCGCCAGGCTGCGTGCCCGCATGGAAACGCTGCGCGTCGGCGATCCGCTGGACAAGGTAACCGATATCGGCGCCATCGTGTCGATGAAACAGCGCGCCCAGATCGACGCCAAGGTGAAAAAGGGCTTGGCCGAAGGCGCGACCCTGTTCCAGCCCAAGGCCGCTTGCCCGGACGGCTGCTTCTACCCGCCCACGCTACTCACCAATGTCGAACCCGCCTCGACTCTGGCGCAGGAAGAAATTTTTGGTCCCGTGCTGGTCTCGATGAGTTTCCGCACCCCCGCCGAGGCCGCCCAGCTTGCCAACAATACGCGCTACGGCCTCGCCGCCAGCATATGGAGCGAGGACATAAACGTCGCGCTCGACCTGGCGCCGAAGATCAAGGCTGGCGTGGTATGGATCAATTGCACCAACCAGTTTGATGCCTCCTCCGGCTTCGGCGGCTACCGTGAATCCGGCTTCGGCCGTGAAGGCGGTCGTGAGGGCATCTTCGAATATCTCAAGGAAAAAGCCACAAAAGCGACCGCCGTGATGGCTGCGCCTTCGTCCGAGCCGCAGCTTGAAGATACCGACGCTATCGACCGCACCGCCAAGCTGTTTATCGGCGGCAAGCAGGCTCGCCCGGATAGCGGCTACAGTCGCGCCATTCTTTCGCCCTCCGGCGCATTGGTCGGTCATGTGGGCGAAGGCAGCCGCAAGGATATCCGCAACGCTGTGGAAGCGGCGGTTAAGTCAGAAGGCTGGGCCAACACCACAGGCCATGCCCGCGCCCAGATCCTTTATTACTGTGCCGAGAATCTATCCGCCCGCGCCGTCGAATTCACAGACCGCATCCGCGCCATGACTGGTGTCACCAAGGCTATTGCCGGAAAACAGGTGGACCTTACCATTCGCCGCCTGTTCACCGCTGCCGCCTGGGCGGACAAGTTCGATGGTGCGGTACACAATCCGCCCCTTCGCGGCGTGGTGCTGGCCATGAATGAACCGATGGGCGTGATCGGCATCGCCTGTCCGGATGACGCGCCGTTGCTGGCCTTCGCCTCGCTGTGGGCCCCTGCTGTGGCGATGGGCAATCGCGTGGTGATTGTTCCGTCCGAAAAATATCCGCTGTCCGCAACCGATTTCTATCAGGTGCTGGAAACCTCCGACATGCCTGCGGGCGTGGTGAATATCGTTACCGGCCCGCGCGACAGCCTGGCTCTGACCTTGGCCGAACATCACGGTGTCGACGCGCTCTGGTATTTCGGCGGGGACGGAAAGAAGATCGAAGAAGCCAGCGCTGACGACCTGAAGCGCATCTGGGCGCCTGGCGCACTGGACTGGTTCGGCGCGGGCGTCGAAGGCCGCGCCATCTTGCGCCGCGCCACCCAGGTCAAGAATGTCTGGATACCGTACGGCGCATGAGCGGACTGCGGCGGCGACTGATCCTGACGGCGGCGGTCTTCGCACCCTCCCTGTATGCCGCGCTGAAGGCGGAAGCAAAAACCGACGGGAAAAGGCTGATGGATGCACCCAAGGACCTGCATGCGCTGGCGCGCGCCATGATGGATCGCGCCTATGCGCCCTATTCGAAGTTTCATGTCGGCGCGGCTATCCGCAGCGCTGGCGGAAAACTGTATGGCGGCTGCAATGTTGAAAATGCGGCCTATCCCCAGGGCTGCTGCGCCGAGGCGTCCGCGATTTCCGCGATGGTCGGCAATGGTGAGCGCCGCATCGCGGAGGTCGTGGTGATGGGCATTTCGCCCGAACCCGTCACGCCCTGCGGCGGTTGCCGCCAGAAGCTGCGCGAATTCTCGGCCAGTGACGTGAGGGTGTATTTCTGCGACCCTTCCGGCACGCGCGGCAGCATGACGATGGATGAATTGCTTCCTTTGTCCTTTGGTCCCGCGAACCTGAAAAAGTCCTGACGTGATCCCGCAGGAGATCGTCCGCAAGAAACGCGACGGTGGTGCTCTGGATGCCGCGGAGATCGCGGCCCTGGTGCGCGGCATTACGGATGGCGGGTTCAGTGAGGCACAGGTGGCGGCCTTTGCCATGGCGGTATTCTTTCGCGGCATGGATACGGACGAACGGGTTGCGCTGACCTTGGCAATGCGGGACTCCGGCACCGTTCTGTCATGGGATCTGCCCGGGCCCGTGCTGGACAAACATTCGACTGGCGGCGTGGGCGATAAGGTCAGCATCATGCTGGCCCCCATTGTTGCGGCCTGCGGCGGCTATGTACCGATGATCTCAGGCCGGGGCCTGGGCCACACCGGCGGTACGTTGGACAAGATGGGCGCGATCCCAGGTTATAATCCGCAGCCTGATATCGCCCTGTTCCGCAAGGCGGTGCGCGAGGCAGGCTGTGCCATCATTGGCCAGACAGCGGACCTCGCCCCTGCCGACCGGCGTTTCTATGCCATCCGCGACGTGACCGCGACGGTGGAATCGATCCCGCTGATTTGCGCCTCGATCCTGTCCAAGAAGCTTGCGGCGGGTCTGCAGGGCCTGGCGATGGATGTGAAATGCGGCTCCGGCGCTTTCATGCCTGATATGGAATCTGCTCGCGATCTTGCGCAAAGCATCGTCGCCATCGCGCGCGACGCAGGCCTTCCCACCACCGCGTTGATCACGGACATGGATGAAGTTCTGGGCCTGACGGCTGGGCATGCGCTGGAAGTGCAGGAAGCTGTCGATTACCTCACCGGCAAGCGCCGCGAAGCGCGGTTGCACCAGGTGACTATCGCTTTGGCGGGCGAGATGCTCGCCCTGGGCAAACTGGCGGCGACGCCAGGTGAGGGCAGGGCAACAGCGCTGGCCGCCCTGGATAGCGGCAAGGCCGCGGAAGCTTTTTCCCATATGGTCTCCGCGCTTGGCGGGCCGAAAGATTTTGTGGATCGCAGCGCCGATTATCTGGACGTCGCGCCAGTTATCAGGCCGTTCATAGCCGAGAAGCCGGGCTATGTCGCGCGCATGGACGCGCGCGCCATTGGCGTTGCCCTCATCGACCTTGGAGGCGGTCGCTGCGCCACCGGCGATAGCATCGACACCGCCGTCGGCTTTGCGCAATTCCGTCCGGCAGGCACGCAACTCAGGGCCGGAGAACCCATCGCAATGGTACACGCCGCTGATGACAACGCCGCCGATCGCGCCATCGCCGCGCTCGCCGCCGCCGTTACCATCGCCGATGCGCCGCCCGCGCCGCGCGCCGTCATCCACGAACGGATCGGCTGAATCCCCGTCACATCTCCAGCGAGCCGCCCAGGAATTCCAGCGCCTCGCGGATGCGCCTCACTACCAGATCGCGCATCGCATCGTCATGCAGCGGGCGGCCATGTTCTTTGTCCCTGCGCATGTCGTTGGGATAGATCGCCCATCGGTTGCGGCCCAGCATGTCTCCGCTGACATAAATCCGGTTGTCGCCATCT
>JAFIHO010000146.1 GCA_017849395.1 Hyphomicrobiales bacterium | reverse complement strand
ATCTGAGGAGATTATTGCCTTGGGGATTCCCTATTGGCGCTTGCGGGCCGTGGGAGTCTTTTTTACCTTTATCTATTTAGCTTTGATCGGGTTTTTACGCGGCCGGGCGCGTCAGCTTGAGGGCGAGATAGGCAAGGCAGACTTCCTCGGCCAGTAATATGCCCTTGTAACCGAAGCCACCGCCGACATCGGGTGCCACCACACGGATCATGCCTTGTGGCAGGCCCAGACATTCCGACAAGCCGTTGCGCACGATATGCGGCATCTGGGTGGAGGTATAGACCACCAACTGTTCAGCCTGATTGTCCCAGTATGCGACCACGCCGCGATTCTCTATCGGCGCCATGGACTGGCGCGCGGTGCGCAAGGTGCGCTTCACCATAACATGCGCATCCGCGATCGCCTTGTCGAAATTCGTATCGACATGGGTGGTGAGAAACACATTATCCGGCCAGAGATCGTGCAGGCGGGGCGCCTCCGGGTCGCAGGCGCGGGTCATGTCGCTGACGGCAGGCAGCTCCTCCAGGTCGAGGGCCACCAGTTCGGCCAGGTCTTCCGCCTCCGCGCGGGTGCGGGCGAGGCAGGCGGCGATGGGTTCGCCGACATGGCGTACCTTGTCTACTGCCAGCACGGGCTGGATGGAACTGCGGAATCCCGACAGGCCGGAGTTGGCGATGATGCCTTTGACGCCGATGAGGTCTGCCGCGGTGAAGACCATGTCTTCATGGCCTGAGGGTTTGCCGACATGGCGGATGCGGGCATGGGCCAGTGGGCTTCGGAGGAAGGCGACGTCCTGCATCCCGGCGAGCTTGATGTCGGCGATGAAGCGCGCCCGGCCTTCCAGATGGCGGTCATCCTCCAGGCGCGGAAGCGACGCGCCGACACCCTTTCTTGAAGAAGGCTGCACCGGACCCCAAGACATGAACCTTGGCTATGCTGCGCCAGATCGGCGGCGCGGTCTTGACCCAGTGTGCATATGCGCTGGGACGGGGGATAAGGCCGCAATATGTGGGTCACGCGCCCTGTCGAAACACCAGGGCAGGTTTGAAACAAAGAAACCTGCACCCCCTCCCCCAAGGGAACGTGCACCGTTCTCAAGCCGCAGTCCGCCAGAAAGGCGGGCACGGCGCAGCGGGGATAGAGGGAAACCGGAAAATTCCGCCTTTCAACGCGCGGGCGTTTTGGCGCTCAGGGTGGCGAGATAATCCACGATCACCGGAATATCCGCCGCTTCCACCGGCGCGCCATAGGCATCACGCATCTTCTCGACAATCTTGCGCCAGTCCGCCGCCGCCAGACGCGGCTGGTACAGCACCATGCTTGCCGAGTGGCAGGACAGGCAATTGGCGTTGACGGTGTCCGCATGTGGGCCATCGGGAAAGACGGCGCTGTCGGCCGGAAGGGTCATGTTAACCGAAGGCAAGGTCAGGCCGCGACCGGACACACCACGCGTCTTGGAGGTTTGCGCGAAGACAGCGGTGCCTGTGGCGGACAGGGCCAGCGCCAGGACGAGAAGAGACGCGGAACGGGAAATGTTCATGCCTCGCTCCTCACGCTGCCGTCACGGAGATGGTCTCGACGCCCGCGCGCCGGTAGCCGCCGGGATTCCAGTTCTGAGTCATGGGCTGTGTCTCGCCCGCCCGGTTGGTGGCGCGCACGCTGAGCGGCACCTCGCCCTGCGGCAGGGTGATCGAGACGTCGAAGCGACGGAAACCGTAACGGCCGCGGTCGGGACCGAGTGTCGTGGGCAGCCAGGTGCGGCCATTATCGCTTGAGATTTCGACCCGGGCGACGCTTTCGGTGCCGCCCATCGCGATGCCGCGAAGGACGACAGCGCGTCCCGCGCGCACCTTCGCTCCCTGGGACAGATTGGTGATCCAGGCGCGCGGCGGCATGGTGCTGATCGGCACGGTTTTGAATCCCGTCGTCCCCGGCACGACATTGGCGAGCGGCGTATCGGGTATCTTGTAGGCCGTGGTCATCCAGTAATTGCTGTCCGGCGCGTCGATCACCTCGATGTCATTCAGCATCTTGATCCAGTAGGTCGAGAACCAGCCGGGGACCACCAGTCGCAACGGGAAGCCGTTCAGCCACGGCAGCGCCTCGCCATTCTGGGCATAGGCGATCATCACCTCGCCGTCGCGCGCATGATCCAGCGCCAGCGACTTGGCGAAATCATCGGCCTTGGGAACCAGCGGTTTGTCCAGCCCGTCGAACCGCACCGCCAGCGCGCCCGGTTTCACACCCGCCCTGTCGAGCACATCCTTCAGCCGCACGCCCCACCAGCGGGCATTGCCCATCGCGCCATGACCCCATTGCGCGCCCGGCACGCGCGGCACAAACAGGCCGCGCGAATTGCCCGAACATTGGTTGATCGCCGCCAGTTCGACGCGCGGAAAATCGCGCAGCAGATCGGCAAGCGACAGGGACAGGGGCGTTTGCACCGCCCCGCGCACGGCGAGGCGGAAGGTATCGACATTGATGACGGCGGGAATATCGCCCCAGTGCCAGCGCACGAAGAAGCGGTCGTTGGGGGTGAACACATCGGGGCCATCGAACACCGACATCGGCGTTTCCAACAACGGCGGACGGGCGCGCTGCAGGATCATGGCGCCCTTTTGCGGATAGGCGGTTGTGATCTCGCGTTCGCCGGGGCCGCCCGGCAGGCCAAGGTCGAACAGTTTCTGCGCAAGGGCGGGCGAGGCAAGGGCGGCGAGGCCCATGCCGCCGATCACACGCCGCCGTCCGACCATCGCTGGAGACTCACGATCACGCAAAGCCATGCTGCATTCCACCCTGTTTGCCGCATCGCCTGTGCGCGGCTGACAGGTGCAGTTAAACATCTTCACGCGCCGCCCGCAAAGCGGCGGAGCCCTTAAGCCACCAGCGGCGCGGCGATGGCATCAAGGACGCGTCGTGCGTCTTTCGGATCGAGGCGAACCTGAAGCCCGCGCTGGCCGCCATTGAGATAGACAAGATCCTGTTCCAGCGCCTGCACCTCGATGGCAGCGGGTATCTTGCGCATCTGGCCGAAGGGACTGATGCCGCCAACCTTGTAGCCGGAGATGCGTTCGGCATCGGCTGGCTTCATCAACTGCGCCGCCTTGCCGCCGAAGGCCGCCGCCAGCTTCTTCAACGCGACTTCACGATCGGATGGCACGATCACACAGACCGGCTTGCCGTCGACAAGCGCCATCAGCGTCTTCAACACGCGCGCGGGGAATTCGCCCAGGGCCTCTGCCGCCTGCATGCCGATACGATCCGCGTCGGGATCGTAATCATAGAGATGCGTTGTAAAGGCGATGCCCGCCGCTTCCAGCGCCTTTGTCGCGCGCGTTGCCTTTGACATGAAATATTTCCTTCGCAGACAAGACAAACTATATCGGCGGGTTGGAACCCACCGGAACAGAAAGGTTGGCACATGAAACATGGTTGGGCGGATTTTTGGCCCCGCACCACGCAAAGCTACCATTCCCGCGATTCGGTCCGGGAATTCTCATGAATTGGCGTTGCATTCCGGTCCTGGCGCTTGCGGTGGCAGCATTGCCGCTTGCAGCGAAGGCCGACCCCATCCCCAAAGATGTGGAGCAGATGATCCGCACCGCGGGCAAGGATGGCGACAGTTCCACCTTTCGCGCGACGGCCGGAGCGGCGCGCAAGACCTTTCCCAAATCGGTGAAGGAGATCAACAAGCTGGTCGCGGACATGAATGCCGCATCCGCGTGGCGCAAGCGCGTCCGGCTTCAACGGCAGGGTTTTTTGCAGGGCTGGAAAGGCCAGGGCCAGGTGGGCGCGGGTTCCACCACGGGCAATTCACGCTCCACCACCCTGTCCCTGGGAGTGGCCCTGAACCGGGAGGGTCTGAGATGGACCCATGCCTATACCGCAACCATCGACTATCAGAAGGATTTCGGTCGCGAGAGCAAGGGCCGTTATTTCACGGACTTTCAGAGCAATTACCGGTTCAGCGACCGGGCCTTTGTGATAGGCATCCTGAGCCTTGAAGACAACCGTTTCGCGGGCTTCAAGCGCCGTTTCAGCGAATCCGTCGGTCTTGGCTGGCAACTGATCGTCAGTCCCACCATGAACCTGTCGGTGGAAGCGGGCCCTGCCCTGCGCCAGACCGATTTCATCACCCAGGGGAGCGAGAGAAGTTTGGCAGCCCGCGCCGCGGTGAATTACGACTGGAAGATACTGGACCGGTTGAAGTTGACCGAAACGGCCAGCCTGTATGGCGAGCGGCGCGACAGCACCTTTACCTCCAATACCGCGCTGACCGCCAACCTGATCGGGTCGCTGTCGGCGCAGCTTTCCTATCTGGTGCAGTTTGAAAGCAACCCGCCCCAGGGGTTGGAACAGGTGAACACAACCAGCCGCCTGACGCTGGTCTACAGCTTCTGAGAACCGTCTGAAATCAACACATTTCCGAATGTATAAGCAGTGCGGCCAGGCATATTTTCCGCGCACGGAATGAGAGATTTTTGCACGCAGGATCGCGCGGAAAAGCGCCGATGCGCGCACGTCATATTGCCTAATCCCATATCGCGATATAACATTCCAATTATAGGGCCGCTGGCCAAAACAATAACGCGCGCGGGAAGGAACTCATCATGAATACACGGAAAATGCTTGCGGCAGCGGCATCCTGCGGGGTGCTTGCCCTGTTCGCCACGGTGGGCGCGGATGCGCAGACCAAGAAGCTGCCGCTGGACGCCAACGGCCAGCCCTGTGACGGCGTGCTGGACGGCGCGCTGCAATGCTTCAAGAAGGAACAGACGATCAGCACGCCGGATCGCCCCTATCGCCGGGCCGGCGAGTCCGACGGCCGCCGTTATGGTCCGGGCCGGGGCTTCACCCTGGGCGAGAAGCAACTGATCTATGCCGCGGTGCCGGGCAGCGTGGTCGTGCTGGACGCCAAGAAGAACTACACTTTCGTCAAGCGCATCGTGTTCGAACAGAAGCCCGCGCCGCTGCCGCTGGAATCCATCGCGGGCATGGCGGCCAGCACCGCCACCAACATGATCTATGTCTCCACCCGCGGGCATCTCTATGCCATCGATCTGCTGACCGAGAAGGTGGTGTGGGCCAACGCCTATGAGCCGGGCACCTGCTGCGAGCGCGCCCAGGTCACGCCGGACGGCCTGACCATAGACGTGGGATCGGACCTGAAGAACTTCCACCGCGTGATCGATGCGCGCACCGGCGCGGTCAAGGGCATCATTCCGACCCCCCAGAGCATGTTCAATCACAACATGAACATGAGCCCGGACGGCAAGACCATCTTCGCCGCGCCCAACGGCAACACCATGACCATTGCCGATTTGGCCTCGATGAAGCCGACCGGCACCATCACCTTCTCCGACCATATCCGGGTGTTCGTCATCAATCACGATGCGAGCCGCGTCTATGCCAACCTGAACAACCTGCTGGGCTTCGAGATCGCCGATGTGAAGACCCGCAAGGTCATCAAGCGCATCGAAGTGCCGGGTGAGCTGTGGAAGGCCAAGTGGGCCGATCCGAACCAGCATTTCTATGGCCATGGCGCGCCGATGCACGGCATCGCCATGACGCCGGACGAAAGCGAAATCTGGATTCCGGACGCGATCAACAACCAGGTTCTGGTTTATGACAATACCGGCGAATGGCCGGTGCTGGACATGAGCAAGACCATCAAGACCATCGAGCCCAATGGCTGGATCACGATGGGCATCGACGGCAAGCTGGCCTATATGGCGTCGGGCGATGTGGTGGACGTGAAGACCCACAAGATCGTCGGTCAGTTGCGCGACGAGTATGGCCGCCACATGGACAGCGAGAAGGTGCTCGATCTTGCCTTCAACCTGGAAGGCAAGCTGGTGCGCAAGGTGAACGAATTCGCGATCGGCGATCCGGAAGCCTATGCGGCCCGCATCGCGCGCGAGAAGAACAAGCCCGCCAAGGAAGCCAGCAACCGCTAATGCTCTCTCCGATCGCGTTTTTCGCCCGGCTGCCGAAGGGCAGCCGGGCCTTTCTTTCCCTGGGCCTTGTGGCTTTGGCGGTGGTTCCGGCCATCGCGCAACTGCCGGCGCCGCCCGTCATCGATCCCGTCAAGGAACTGGCGGAGATCAAGGCTGCGTCGACGCTGGATGACGATCCCGAAGATTGGGAAGCCGTGCGCGCGGTTTGCACCGCCTGCCATTCGGCCAGCCAGTATCTGACCACGCCGCGCTCCTCCAGCCGCTGGGAACAGGTGTTCGGCCAGATGGCGCGCAACGGCGCGCGGCCCAATGAAGAACAGATCGACCGCATCGTGCGTTATTTCCAGCGCAACCTGACGGTCATCAATGTGAATACCTCGCCGCTGGAAGAACTGGGCCCGACCCTGCAGACCAATGACGAGGTTGCGACCGCCATCGTGATGCGCCGCGCCGAGAAGCCCTTCAAGGGGATCGACGATCTGGCCGCCATTCCCGGCGTGAAGCGCGATGTGCTGGTCAAGCTGAAGGACCGGCTGCAATTCTGACGCGGCGCGGATAGAATAGCGCCATGCGTTCCGCTGCCGACCATGACCCCGAATTGCTGCGTGCGGTGAATGCGCACCGCGCCGGACAGGCTGCCGATGCCGAGCGGCATTATCGCGCCTTCCTGCAGCGTCATGCGCGCCATGCGGGCGCCAATCACAATCTGGGACTGTTGCTGACCCAGCGGGGCGAACCTGGTGCGGCGCTGGCGCATCTGAAGACGGCGCTGGATGCCGACCCTGCACAGGGCCAGTATTGGCTGTCCTATGCCAAGGCGCTGCTGGCGGCGGGGCGGAACGTGGATGCGCTGGAGCTTTTGCAGCGCGGCCGTCAACTGGGCCTGTCGGGACCGGCAATGGAGGCGCTGCTGCTAAAGGCACAGGAGCAGCCGGGCGAAAGTGGGACTACCCAGGCGGCCATCGCGCATTATCGCGGGGTGGTGGCGCGCGAGCCGGACAATGCCGAGGCGCATTTCCGGCTGGGGTCGCTGCTGTCGGAGAATGGCGCGGTGGCGGAGGGTTTTGCGCATTACATGCGCCGGGCGGAGCTGGCGTGGAAGCGAAGCGCACCGCTCTCCCCGGACCAGCCCGAACACCGGATCAAGCATGACCGCGAACAGGCGGCGTACCTCGCCGCGAAGGGGCTGTCGGGATTTCATCTGGAGGATGGCGCGCGGCTGGCCGGTCCGGCCGTCAATCCCGCCAATGCGACGCCTGAGCTTTTGACGCGCTGGCAGGGAAGCGATCCGCAGCTTGTAGTGATCGAGGATTTTCTGGTCCCGGAGGCGCTGGCGAAGCTGCGCGCCTATTGCGCGGGCTCCACCATCTGGCGGCGCAATTACGACGCGGGCTATATCGGGGGCACGCCGGAAGACGGGCTGGCCTGCCCACTGATGGCGCAGATCGCGGAGGAAATCCGCACCACCTTCAGCGGCATACTGGGCGCGTACCGTTTCCGCTATCTGGGCGCGTTCAAATATGACAGCACCCTGTCCACCGGTACCAACATCCATGCCGACAATGCCGCAATCAATGTCAATTTCTATATCGCGCCGGACGAAGCCAACCTCGATCCGGACAGCGGCGGCATGGATGTGTGGAATGTCTCGCCGGAGTCCGAGCCGCATATGCGCCGCCTGAATGGCGACGAGGCGGCGGCTAAGGAATTTCTGAGCCGGAACAACGCGAAGCTGACCCGCATCCCCCATCGCGCCAACCGGGCGGTGATCTTCAAATCAGACCTGATCCACAAGACCAGCGACTGCCGCTTTGCGGAGGGCTATCTCAACAAGCGGATCAATGTGTCGCTTCTGTATGGCGACCGGGCGGCCTAGCCATTGCCTGGCGCGCGCACAGCGTGCGGATGCCCCCGCCAGCCCAGATTCTCGCTGATGATCCGGGCGGACTCGCGCACCTCGTCCGCCAGTCTTTGCATCCGGTCGTCATCCATATACTGCGCGACGCTGGAAACGCTGATCGCGCCGACGATCTTGCCCGCCGCATCCCGCACCGGGGCGGCGACGCAGCGGATGCGGTCCTCATTCTCTTCCAGGTCGAAGGCGCAGCCATTCCTAGCATAATCCTGCATCCGCCGTAGCCAGGTCGCCATGGGCACATTGTAGCGCCTGCCTTCGCGATTCTCATATTCATAGAGCTCGCGCCAGCGCGATTCCGGCTCGTCCAGGATCAGGGCCTTGCCCAGTCCGGTGGAACGCAGCGGCTGACGTTCGCCGATGCGCGAACTGATCTCGACCCGGCGGCTGCCGGGAATCTTGTCGAGATAGAGGGCGCGCGATTCGTCGAGGATTCCCAGATGGACGGTGTCGCCGGTGCTGGCGGCCAGCGTCTCCATCGGTTCGCGCGCGACGCGCGGCAGGCTCATCTGGTCGCGGGCCAGAAAGCCCAGCTCCAGAAGCTTGGGGCCCAGCGCATAGCCCACATGCGGCGCGAAACTAAGATAGCGCAGTTCCACCAGCGCCGTGGCAAGGCGATGGGTGGTGCTGCGATTGAGGCCCAGTACCTCGGACAGCAGGGCCAGATTGGTCGCGCCGTCCACCACCGCTTCCAGCACCTCGAGGCCGCGCACCAGGGTTTGGCTACCGGAGAGACCCTTGCCGGCCTTGGGTGTTGCGATATCAGCCGCGAGAAGGAGCGCGCCGTGCAACGAGCCCGGATGCGGCGCGAGCAAGCGATGGTCGCTCCCAGCACCGTTCTTGTCTGCGGACCGCTTTGCGGGACGCACCGTTTTCACACCGATATCCCTTGTGAAAATCCAGGACAGGCAGCACTAAAAAAACGGCCCGGGCTGTCGAGGTCACAGCCCGGGCCCGAAGTAAGCCTTTCCAGAACTCAGTAGCGGTAGCGAATACCGGCTGTGAACTGGCGGCCGATCAGGTCATAGAGCGTGCGATTGGAATAGCTGGACCCCGCGATCAGGAAGCTGGGCGTGGCCGGCGGATCGCGATCGAACAGATTGTTGATCGACAGGAATGTCGAAACACCATTGTCCGGGAACAGCTCATAGTTGAAGGTCAGGTCGGTATAGAACACGTCGCCGACATGGTTCGGATAAATGCCGTTGCCATTGTTGTTGGTGGCATCGAACGGACCGCCGCCGACCCAGCGTTCCTGCACATACACGCCTAGACGGCCGACATTGACATTGGCCGACACAACGCCGCTCCACTTGGGATTGGACTGGCCGATGTCGCCTGCGAGCTGCGTGAGAATGGTCGGCGCTGTCGGGGTCGCGCCCGGAACTTCCGTGGTGAATTGGCCGACATAGTTGATCAGGCCGCGGATGACCAGGGTCCCGTCCCAGTCGGCGACGAAGGTGGACAAGGGGCTGGTGTAGGTCGCCTCGAAGTCCACGCCCTTGGTCGAACGGGCCGACGCGTTGAAGAAGGGCAGCGAGATACGGACCAGCTGGTTGGAACTGTTGCGCGTGATGAAGGCGCATTGCTGGGCTGAACCGTTGGCGCAGAAGTTAAGTTCCTGCTGCGCGGTCAGGGTCGAAATCGCCTTGGAGATGTTGATCTGGTAATAGTCGACCGAGAAGGTCAGCCCCGGAATGGCGCCGCCCAGCAATTGTTCGGGCGTGAACACCAGACCGATCGTGCTGGTGTTGGCCGATTCCGGCACCAGGCCGGTATTGCCGATGGCACCGGTGATGACATTGACCGATGCGCCGCCATTGGCCGGATCCTGCACCGTCGAAGTGCCCTGGCTGGAGCCCTGATAGAGTTCGCCCAGATTGGGCGCGCGGATGTCGGTGGAACGCGACGCGCGCAGCCGCAGGCCGTCAGTCGGTTCCCACACCAGACCGATCTTCCAGGGCTTGACGCCGCCCGAGGTGGAATAATCCACGTAACGGCCCGCGAAGTTGAGCGACAGGGATTGCGCCAGCGGCACGCCCTTCAGCAGCGGCACCTGCACTTCCGCGAAGGCTTCCTTCACGTCATAGCTGCCGCGGGTCGGTTGCGGATTGGTACGTTCAAATCCGCCGAGCGTTCCGATCAGACCGGACGGGAAGGGATTGGGACCGCCGGGGATATTGATGCCGGCACCAGACCGGATTTCCTGCGACTGGGGATCGGTCCACTGGTTGAAAGCCTCGCGGCGATAGGCGCCGCCGAAGGCCAGCGACACCGCGCCGCCCTGGACGTCGAACAGTTCACCCGAGGTGGACAGTTCCGCCACATCTTCGGCCACGCGCACGATCTGGATCGCCGTGCCCTTGACGTATTTCAGCGCGGCGGCGGAGGCATTGCCTTCGCCGAAGATGTTGAGCGGCATACAGCCCACCGGATTGCTGATGGCGGTCGGCGCCGGATTGGACAGGGACTGGCGGCACACGATGGAGCCGAGCGGGAGACCCGAAGTGCCGCGATTGGCCGTGGTCACAAGCACCGCATCGGACGCGCGATAGAGATTGTCGGAGATCGGGTTGTCCCGAGTCTTGTAGCTGGCATAGCCGCGGCCCATCTGGCCATAGGTCTTATAGGTCCAGGTAGTGCCCGCGACCTTGCCGTCCAGCCCGATGGTCACCGTACCGCTGTTGGTGATGGCATCCATGAAGGGGATGCCGATATCCGGGCTGGTGCGTCCCACCGTCATATTCTGGATCTGCGGATTGGCCGCCAGGACATCCTTGATCGACTGCGGCAGATAGGCGTTGTCGCGCTGGATGACGAAGTTGGTTTGGCTCAGCTCGAAGGTCGGGAGGCTGCGATACTGGACGTGGTTCTGCGACGCCATCGCCTGCAGATAGACGGAGACGTCTTCATTCACGTCATAGGTGGCATGGGTATAAAACTGGTCGCGCCGCTGGGACGGTTGCAGGGTCAGAAGCAGGTTGGGGTTGAAGCCGTCGCCGCCCCGCATCTGAGTGGAGCTGACCAAGTCGCCATAGTTAAAACGCGCTGCCTGGCCATCGGAGGTGAAGGTCGTGCCCCGCAGCAGCGATGCGGGAGGGCATGTTCCAGCCGGCGTGCCGGCGAAGCAGTTCAGACCCGTGACGAGACCACCCGGCGCCGCGACTGACGATAGCGGATTGGTCACGACAAGCAGCGCCGAGTTGGTTGGCGAGGTCGGCAGGTTCGCGTTGCGGTTAGGATTGGCGATGGCGCCGACCGCGCGGACGGTCCAGGGCCTGCGGTCGGCGGTGAATACGCCGTTGCACTTATAGTCGACGAAGCTGGCGACGAAATCAAGCCGGTCGTTCAGGAACGACGTGCCGCCGGTGACCGCCATGCGGTAGTTGAGATTGTCGCCATAGTTGGAAATGCCGGTCTGGGCGTCGGCCTTGAGACCTTCGAATTTCGTGTTGAGGATGAAGTTGACCACGCCGGACACGGCGTCCGAGCCATAGGCGGCAGAGGCACCGCCGGTCACCACATCGACCCGCTGCACCAGCGCTTCGGGGATCTGCGCCGAGTCCACGCTGCCGGCCGAAGCGGCAGGCACCATGCGGCGGCCGTCCAGCAGCACCAGGGTACGCTGCACGCCGAGGGCGCGCATGTTGAGATAGGCCGCGCCATTGCTGCCTGTGGTGCCGGTGGACTGGTTGGCGACGCTGACCGAGCCCTTGAAGACCGGCAGTTGCAGCAGGCCGTCCGTGATATTGCGGGGCGCGGCGAGTTGCAGATTTTCCGTGGTCACGACCGTGACCGGGGTGGGCGCTTCGGCGCCGTTGGTGACCAGGCGCGAGCCCGATACGACCACCGTTTCTTCCTGCGCGAGCGCCGCACCCGAACAAACCATCAGGGCAGCCGCAGCCGACGCGGACAGAAAAGCGGATTTGCGGGCGTCCAAGGACGCCCTCTTGCGGTTAGTAGACATGCTTCATCCCCGATATTTGTTATGCAGTTCCTATATGTGGGAATTTATCTAATGAGCACGCGCGGCTTGTCAAGCACGCCACGGCGCTTCGGCCATGGATGCAGCGCAACAAAAAACGGGGCAGGATTCCGCGCGGAGCAGGGACTCAGTAGGTGGTGCGACCGCCCGAGATGTCGAAAGTTGCCGCGGTGGAAAAGGAGCATTCCTCGCTGGCGAGCCAGCATACCAGGCTCGCATTCTCATCCGCGCCGCCCAGGCGGCCCATCGGTATCTTGGAGCGCATATAGTCGATCTGGCTTTGCGGCAGTTGCGCAAGGATCGCGCTTTCGAATGTGGCAGGCGTGATACAGTTCACGAGAATATTCTTCGTCGCCAATTCCTTGCCCAGCGACTTGGTGAATCCGATCACACCCGCCTTGGACGCGGAATAGGCCGAGGCATTCGGATTGCCTTCCTTGCCGGCCACGGACGCGATGTTCACGATGCGGCCATAGCCGTTTTTCAGCAGGAAAGGCAAGATTTCCCGGCAGCAATAGAACAGGCCGTTGAGGTTCACATTGATGACGCGCAGCCAGCTCTCGACGGGAAAGTCCTGCACCGGGACCGTCGCGCCCGTGATCCCCGCGCTGGCGACCAGAATATCGACCCGGCCCAGCGCCGTCGCGCTGGCAGCCGCGGCAGCGGCGACCGCGGCATGATCGGAGACATCGAGCGCATGCACATAGGCCGCGCCTGTTTCCCGGCGCGCGATCTCAAGCCGGTCGGCGTCCAGATCCCATAACGCGACCTTCGCGCCTTCGGCCACCATCCGTTTGGCGGTCTGCAGGCCAAGACCGGATGCGCCGCCGGTGACGATCGCTGCGCGGTTGGAAAAGCGGTTGGGATAAAGTGTCATCGGACTCTCTCTGGATAATCGCTATCGTCTGGCGAGGCGCGGGCAGCAAAGCAGCCGCGCGCCATGTCATTTCATATGATGTGACTTTGACTTATATTATGGAACAGGCTTGGGCAATTCCGGAGCCGCGCGAGACAGGTCTGCAATCAATATTTTATGCGCGCGGAAAGGAACTTCGCCGGTCTCGACAGCCGCGCGTTCGCCTTGGATAAGGACGGCTCGGCGGGGTGGGAGATTTCATGCGTTTGCTTCTTGCAGCGGTGCTGACCGCAGCGTTGGGCCTGCCGGCATGGGCGCAATCCCAGCCCCGACCCGATCAGATCGCGTTCCGCGATGTTTACAGGGAATTGGTGGAGACCAACACGACCTTGTCAGCGGGCGATTGCACCCTGGCGGCGCAGAGGATGGCGGCGCGGTTGCGCGCGGCGGGTTATCCCGACAGCGACCTGCATATTTTCACCGCGCCCGGCCATCCGAAGGAAGGCGGGCTGGTTGCGGTGCTGCCGGGGAGCGATCCCGCACGCAAGGCGATCCTGCTGTTGGCGCATCTGGATGTGGTGGAAGCCAAGCGGGAGGACTGGACCCGCGATCCGTTCGTCCTGGTGGAAGAAGACGGTTACTTTTATGGCCGGGGCACCGCCGACGACAAATCCCTCGCCGCCATCTGGGTGGATACGATGCTGCGCCTCAAGCAGCAGAAGGTTCCTCACCGCCGCACCCTCAAGCTGGCGTTGACCTGCGGGGAGGAGACCAATGGCGCGTTCAATGGCGCGCAGTGGCTGGCGACCCATGAGCGTGCGCTGATCGACGCGGAATTCGGCCTGAATGAAGGCGGCTGGGGGGCAATGACGGAAGATGGCAAGCGCATCGCACTTGGCATCAATGCCGGGGAGAAATTATCCCAGAATTATCAACTCGAAGTCATCAATCCCGGCGGTCATTCCATGCGGCCGGTGAAGGAAAACGCGATCTACCGGCTGTCAACGGGACTGCTCAAGATTGGCGCGCATGATTTTCCGCCTGAGGCGACGGACGCATCCAAGGCGTATTTTGCCCGCATGGCCCCGCTGGCGGGCGGCGAGATGGGCGCGGCGATGACCGCCTTTTCGCGCAATCCCGGCGATGCAAAGGCGACTGCGGTTCTGGCGTCCGATCCCCGCTATAATGCGATGATGCGCACCACCTGCGTCGCCACCCTGCTGAATGCGGGACATGCGACCAATGCCCTGCCCCAGCGGGCTGTTGCCGATGTCAATTGCCGCATTTTCCCCGGCACCACCGTCGAGGCCGTGCGGGAGAAATTGCAGGAACTGGTGGCCGATCCGCAGATCAAGGTCACGGCGCAGGCCGCCCGCAGCGATCCCTCGCCCGCGCCGCCGCTGACGGCCGCCATTATGACGCCCATCGTGAAGGAAGCCGCGAAACGCTGGCCGGGCGTTCCCGTCATTCCGCAACTGGAGATCGGCGCGACCGATGCCGCCTTTATGACGCCCGTTGGTATTCCCACATATGGTTTCACCGGGATGTTTCTGGAACCGGATGGCAGCCGGTTCCACGGCCTGAATGAGCGGCTGCGCGTGGATGTGCTTTATGAGGCGCGCGACTATCTGTACGACCTCGTCAGGATCTTCGCGAAATAGTCCTGATAGTGGTGATCGTTATTGTGATCGCCGCCTGTCGCGCCCGAAACAAAACAGGGCGTTATCCCGCGTGAAATAACAGTCTTGTGCGCTGCACAGACACCAACTGACAATCCTGTGACGTAAGGGTTGCCTGGTGGTCATGACTGTCGTCGCGTCTTCGAGCAGCGGACCAAATCTCCCGCTTCGCCGACCGGACAGACGGTCATGCAAGCCAAGGCGGCGGTCCCGGCTGAACGGGACGGAAGGCGAAGATCGCGCAGACGATCCCGGGAAGTGTCGAACGTCAAAGAAGCTGGAGCTTGGGACAGCCGCGGCGGGGAGCGGCTTTGCACACATACAACAAGGGGAACCCATATGAGCATCATCCGTAGCCGTCGCGCCTTTTTGGAAACCTGCGGCTTCACCGCCGCCACCATGGCGGGGACCGCACTTCTGTCTCCGGCCTGGGCGCAAGCCAGCCTTTCCAGCGCCCCCGACCTGATCGTCATCAACGCCAAGGTGACGACGATGGATACCGCGATGCCCAGCGCGCAGGCCTTCGCCGTCAAGGGCGACCGGTTCGTAGCCGTGGGCAGCACGACCGATATCAAATCGCTGGCCGGTCCGCGGACGCGTGTCTACGACGCCAAGGGCATGTTCATCACGCCGGGCTTCGTCGATACCCACAATCACGGCCGCGGCGAAGGACTTCTGTATGGCGTGCTGGCGGGCAATCCCTATGTCGTCGAATATGTGACGATCCAGAGCATCATCGACAAGCTGAAGGCGCGCGCCGCCAAGACCCCGCCCGGCACCTGGGTGCAGGCGACCTTCTATGACGACACCAAGATCAAGGACAACCGGCAACTCACCCGCCTGGACCTGGACAAGGCGTCCACCGAGCATCCCATCATGGTCAATCTGCGCGGCGGCCATGCGGCGGTGTTCAACAGCAAGGCCTTTGAGATGGCGGGCATCACCAAGAACACGCCCGACGTCTATGGCGGCACCTATGAGAAGGATTCGCGCGGCGAGCTTTCGGGCCGGGCCACCGACAATGCCAGCCGCGCCCTGAGCAAGATCGGCAAGCACGAGACCTTCAGCCCGGCGGAGCAGGAGCGCCGCGGCGTCGCCGGATTCGAATTCATCTCCAAGAAATTCGCCGAATATGGCATCACCAGCGTCTGTTACGACGCGGGCCGTGACGAGGATTCGCTGCCCCAGATGCAGCTCGCCCGGGCGCGCGGCAACCTGCATACCCGCATCAATTACGAATCCACCGAAACGCTGGTGGACGGCATGATCAAGAACGGCATTCGCACCGGCTTTGGCGATGAATGGCTGCGCTTCGGCGGGGCGCGCGAGCATACGCAGGATGGCGGACTTTCATCGCGCACCATGTCGATGACCAGGCCCTTTATCGGTGTCACCCCGCCCTACAAGGGCAATCTGACCGAGCCGCAGGAGGTCAACAATGCCTGGTGCGAGCGCGTGCATCGCGCCGGCATACGCCTCAACAATCACTGCAACGGCGAACCGGCCATCGAACGGTCGCTGATCGCCTATGAGCGGGCGCTGAAACTGTTTCCGGTCAAGGATGCGCGCCCGAAATTCACCCATTGCTCGCTGCCCAGCGCGTCACAGATGCGCCGCATCAAGGCGATCGGCGGCGAACCTTCGGAGTTCAGCACCTATCTCTATTACAACAGCGACAAGTTCAAATATTACGGCGCCGACCTGGCCGAACACATGATGCCCTACAAGGACATGCTGAACATGGGCATCAATGTTACCACCGGGTCGGACTTTTATCCCGGCCCCTTCGATCCGCGCATGGCGATCCAGGGCATGGTGACCCGCAAGGGCTTCAATGGCGAAACCTGGGGACCCAGCCAGAAGATCACCGTCGATCAGGCGATCAAGGCCAGCACCATCAATGGCGCCTATCACACCTTCGAAGAAGGCATCAAAGGCTCCATCACGCCGGGCAAGCTGGCGGACTTCGTGGTGTTTGCCGAGGACATGCACACCATCGACCCGGAAAAGATCAAGGACGTGAAGCTGGTGCAGACCGTGGTCGGCGGCGTCGTTCGCTATCAAGCCTAAGGGGATTTGACATGAGCATTCTGAAGAACCGCCGCGCCTTCCTGGAAGGCTGTGGCTTCACCGCTGCGACCGTGACCGGATCGTCCTTCGCCGCCTGGGCGCAGGAGAAAGCGCCGCCGGACCTGATCGTCATCAATGCCAAGGTGACGACGATGGACCCCGCCATGCCGTCGGCCCAGGCTTTCGCCGTGCGCGGCGGACGCTTCACGGCGGTCGGTTCGACCACCGACATCAAGAGCCTGGCGGGCCCCAAGACCCGTACCTATGACGCCAAGGGCAGTTTCATCACACCGGGCTTCATCGACACCCATAATCACGGCCGCGGCGAAGGACTTCTGTATGGGGTGCTGGCGGGCAATCCCTATGAAGTCGAATACATGACCATCCAGAGCATCATCGACAAGGTCGCGGCCAAGGCCAAGACCCTGCCGCCCGATACCTGGATTCTCGCCACCTTCTATGACGACACCAAGATCAAGGATAACCGCCCGCTCACCCGCGCCGACCTGGACAAGGCGACCACCAGCCATCCGGTGCAGGTGAATCTGCGCGGCGGCCATGCGGCGATCTTCAACAGCAAGGCGTTCCAGATGGCGGGCGTCACCAAGACGACGCCCGACCCGTATGGCGGCACCTTCGAGAAGGATGCGCGCGGCGAATTGTCGGGCCGGGTGACCGACAATGCCCAGCGCGTGCTGACCAAGTTCGGCAAGCAGGAGAGTTTCACGCCCGCCCAGATTTCCCAGCGCCAGATCGCGGGCGTGGAGTTCATCTCCAAGAAGTTCGCCGAGTATGGCATCACCGGTGTCTGCTACGATTCCGGCCGCGACAGCATCATCAATGCCATGCAGATCGTGCGCGAGCGGGGCAATCTGCATACCCGCATCAATTACGAAGGCAGCGAAGATACGCTCGAGGCCATGATCAAGACCGGCATCCGCACCGGCTTTGGCGATGAGTGGATCCGGTTCGGCGGCACCTGGGAGCGGGTGCAGGACGGCGCGCTGTCCTCGCGCACCATGTCGATGACGCGGCCCTATATTGGTGTCAGCCCGCCCTACAAGGGCAACCTGACCGAGCCGCAGGACAGCCTGAATGCGTGGGTGGAACGCATCCATCGCGCGGGCATCCGCCTGAACACCCATTGCAACGGCGAGCCCGCCATCGAACGATCGCTGATCGCCTATGAGCGCGTGTTCAAGATGTTTCCCAAACCCAATGCGCGCCCCAAATTCACCCACTGCTCGCTGCCCAGCGCGGCGCAGATCCGCCGCATCAAGGCGATGGACGGCCAGCCTTCGCTGTTCAGCACCTACATCTATTACAACGCCGACAAGTTCAAATATTACGGCGCGGACATGGCCGAGCACATGCTGCCCTACAAGGATTTCGACGTTGCCGGAGTGAACGCATCGACCGGATCGGATTTCTATCCCGGCCCGTTCGACCCGCGCATGGCGATCCAGGGCATGGTGACGCGCAAGGGCTTCAACGGCGAAACCTGGGGTCCCAGCCAGAAAGTCACCGTGGACCGCGCCATCAAGGCCAGCACCATCAACGGCGCCTATCACACCTTCGAGGAAGGCATCAAAGGCTCCATCACGGCCGGCAAGCTGGCCGACTATGTCGTGTTCGCCGAGGACATGCACACGGTCGATCCGGACAAGATCAAGGACATCAAGATCGTCCAGACCGTGGTCGGCGGGACTGCGCGCTACCAGGCGTGAGGCATGTACAGGTCCAGGTTTGCGGCTGATGATCTGCGCCTTTGTCGGCGTGCCGCTGCCTGGACCGGCCTGGCGGCGCTGGCCTGTCTTTGCGCCTGCGCCCCGACCAAATCCAGCACCAAACCGCCGCCGCCCAGCGTGGGTGTGGTGACGATCCGCGAGAAGTCCGTCACGCTGACGGTTGAGCTGCCGGGCCGCACCGCGCCCTTTGCGGTGTCGGAGGTGCGGCCCCAGGTTTCCGGCATCATCCAGAAACGGCTTTTTACCGAAGGCGCGATGGTGGAGGCGGGGCAGCCGCTTTACCAGATCGATCCCGCGCTGTACCGGGCCGCTTATCGCCGGGCACAGGCCAGCCTTGTCAGCGCGCAGAGCCGCGCCCTTCGCTATGCCGATCTCACCCGTGTCAACGCCATTTCCGCCCAGGCGCATGACGATGCGCGTTCCGCCTATGAACTGGCGCAGGCGGAGGCCGAGACAGCGCGCATCAATCTCGATTACACGACCATCGTGGCGCCTATCCGCGGCCGTATCGGCGCTTCTGCCGTGACAGAAGGCGCGCTGGTGACGGCGCTGCAGGCCGCGCCGTTGGCCATCATTTCCACCCTCGATCCCATCTATGTCGATATCGACCAGCCCAGCGCGGAGCTTCTGGCGCTGAAGCGCGCGATCCGTGCCGGGCAGATCGACAGAGGCGGGGACATGACCGCCGCGGTGCGCCTGAAACTGGAGGATGGCAGTCTTTATCCGCTGGAAGGCCGCCTGCAATTCACTGGCGTGGTCGTCAATCCCGCCATGGGCGTGGTGCGGCTGCGCGCGCTGTTCGCCAATCCGGAAGGGATGCTGCTGCCGGGCATGTATGTCAGCGCCATCCTGACCGAAGGCACCGATCCGCATGGCGTGCTGGCGCCCCAGCATGGCGTGCGCCGCAATGAGCGGGGCGAGGCCATCGCCTTTGTGGTGGATGCACAGAATATCGCGCGGCTGCGCGTCTTGAAGACCGGCCGCGCCGTCGGCCCCTATTGGCAGGTTCTGGAGGGGTTGAAGCCGGGCGAGCGCATGATCGTGGACGGGCTGCTGAAGGTCAAAGCCGATGCGGCGGTCGCGCCCAAGCCCGCAGTCGAAGGACCGGGGAAATAGCGGTCCATGGCCCTGTCGCGATTTTTCATCGACCGCCCCGTCTTCGCCTGGGTGATCGCGATGGTGATCATGCTGGCGGGCGGGATCGCCGCCCTGTCGCTGCCGGTGGCGCAATATCCCAACATCGCACCGCCGTCTGTCCGGGTGACGGCGCGCTATCCCGGCGCGGATGCGGAGACGGTGCAGGATTCCGTCACCCAGATCATCGAGCAGCAACTGAGCGGGCTGGACCGGCTGCTTTATTTCTCCTCCGCCTCGGCCACGGATGGTTCGGTCTCCATCGTCGTGACCTTCGCGCCAGACACCAATCCCGACACCGCCCAGGTGCAGGTGCAGAACAAGGTGCAGCAGGCGGTGCCGCAACTGCCCACCGAAGTGCAGCAGCTTGGCATCACCGTGGCGAAATCCCAAGCCGCCCAGCTTCTGGTGGTGGCGCTGTATGACGTCAGCGGCCGCTACAACAATCGCGATATCTCCGACTATCTGATCAGCAAGCTGCAGGACCCGCTCAGCCGCGTCGATGGCGTGGGGCAGATCAATGTGTTCGGCGCGCAATATGCGATGCGGCTGTGGCTGGATCCCTACAAGCTGCGCAGCTTCTCGCTGATGCCGTCCGATGTGCGCAGCGCCGTTCTGGCGCAGAATGTGCAAGTTTCGGCGGGATCGCTGGGTGCGCAGCCCACGCCGGAGGATCAGGAACTCAATGTCACGGTTACCGCCCAGTCGCGGATGCAGGCGCGGGAGGAATTCGAGGACATCATCCTGAAGACATCGCCGGACGGCGCGGTGGTGCGGCTGCGCGATGTCGGGCGGGTGGAACTGGGCGCGGAGTCCTACAACATCTCCAGTACCGTCAATAATTATCCCGCATCGGGCCTGGCGGTGCTGCCCGCGCCCGGCGCCAATGCGCTGGCCATGGTGGATGAGGTGAAGCGGCGCGTGCATGCGCTGGAGCCAAGCTTTCCGCCCGGGCTGAAGCTGAATTTCGTGGTCGACAACACGATCTTCATTCGCCAGTCCATTCACCGCGTGGTGGAGACGCTGATCGAGGCGATCCTGCTGGTGGTTCTGGTGATGTATCTGTTCCTGCAGAACTGGCGCACCACACTGGTGCCCGCCGTCACCGTTCCAGTGGTTCTGCTGGGTACCTTCGGCGTGCTGGCGATGATGGATTATTCCATCAACACGCTGACCTTGTTCGCGCTGGTTCTGGCGATCGGGCTTCTGGTCGATGACGCCATCGTGGTGGTGGAGAATGTTGAGCGGATCATGCGGGAGGAAGGACTTTCGCCCCGCGACGCGACCCTGAAATCCATGACGGAGATCACCGGCGCGCTGATCGGCATCGGGCTAGTGCTGACGGCGGTGTTCCTGCCCATGGCATTCTTCGGCGGATCGACGGGCGTGATCTACCGCCAGTTCTCGGTCACCATCGTTGCCGCGATGGGGCTTTCCATTCTGTGCGCGCTGGCGCTGACGCCCGCCATGTGCGCCACCCTGCTGAAACCCGCCGATCCGCAGATGCACAAGCCGGGGCGTTTTTTCGACGCCTTCAACCGCGGGTTCGAGCGGATGTGCGGCTGGTATCATGCGCAACTGGGCAGGATCATGGGCCATGCCAGGGCGATGATGCTGGCCTATCTGGGGATCGTCGTGACGATGGCGGCCCTGTTCTGGCAGATGCCGACCGCGTTCCTGCCGGTGGAGGATCAGGGCACCATCGTCAGCCAGGTCAATCTGCCCATGGGTTCGGTGCAGCCGCGCACCATGGCGGTGACGCGCGAGGTGGTGAATTATTTCCGCAAGACCGACAAGGCGCCATTCGTGTTCGTCATCGCGGGAAGCGGCGGTTCCAGCGGCGCCAGCCAGAGCGCGGCCGGCGTATGGGAGCATCTGCCGGATTTTGAAGAGCGCGATGCCAGCAACGCCAATGCCGAGACGGTGGCAAGACGTTCCACCCGCCATTTCGCCCGGCTGCGCGACGCGCGCGTGGTTTCCTTCGTTCCGCCTTCGGTGCAAGAACTGGGCAATGCCAGTGGCTTCGACATCCAGATGCAGGATCGCGGCAATTTGGGCCATGCAAGGCTGATGGCGGCGCGCGACAAGCTGCTGGAACTGGCGGCGCGCAGTCCGTTGCTGGCGTCGGTGCGCCATAGCGGGCTGGACGACGCGGCGCAGCTGCATCTGTCCATCGACCGCACCCGCGCCAACATGCTGGGCGTATCGCTGGCAGACGCGAATGCGACTCTCAGCACCGCTTGGGGCGGCACCTTCATCAACAATTTCATCGACCGGGGCCGGGTTAAGCGGGTCTATATGCAGGGCGACGTCCCCTTCCGCCGGTCGCCCGAGGATCTGGGCCGGTGGCATGTGCGCACCGCCAGCGGCGCGATGGCGCCCTTCTCGGCCTTTGCCACGGCGGAGTGGCGCGTGGGACCTGCCATCCTGACGCGTTACAATGGCTTTCCGTCGCTGCAAATCCAGGGCATGCCCGCGCCTGGAGTCAGCACCGGCACCGCGCTGAAGGAGATGGCGCGCCTGTTCCGGGAGCTGCCGCCGGAGGTCGGCTATGAGCTGACGGGGTTATCCTTCCAGGAAGCGGCATCGGGCGCGCAGGCGCCGCTGCTCTATGCGCTGTCGGTGCTCATCATCTATCTGTGCCTGGCGGCGCTGTATGAAAGCTGGATCATTCCGGTATCGGTGATGCTGGTGATCCCGCTAGGTGTCATCGGCGCGATACTGGCTGCAAGCCTGCGCGGGCTGTTCAACGACATCTATTTCCAGGTTGGGCTGCTGACCATCATCGGCCTGTCGGCCAAGAACGCGATCCTGATCGTGGAGTTCGCGGTGGATGCGCGGCGGCGCGGCGCGACCGTGCTGCATGCCGCGATGGAAGCGGCGCGGCTGCGGCTGCGGCCCATCCTGATGACATCGATGGCTTTTATCGCGGGTGTCATGCCGCTGGCGCTGGCGCATGGCGCGGGCGCGGCCAGCCAGAACGATATCGGCACTGGCGTGATAGGCGGCATGGTCACCGCCACCGTACTGGCAGTGGTGTTCGTGCCTGTGTTCTTCCTGCTGGTGAGTGCCTGGCAATCGCGCGCGCGCTGAATTGGGGAGGCCGGACCCTCTGGCTCTCGCGGAGCCGAGCGCGCGGCGTGAGCGGAAAAAGCGAGACTCGGGAAGCCGAGGCAATCCAGGACTGCCTTGGGGCGCGACCGCGACCCCGGCGGCCGTCCGCCACCCTCGCCGAGCCGTCGCGCGCAGCGCGACCGGCGTGAGCGCAGAAACGCGTGCGCCGAAAGAAGAGATGCAAAGCAAATGGGAAGCGGCGGCAATCCAGGACTGCCTTGGGGCGCGACCGCGACCCCGGCGGCCGTCCGCCGCCCTCGCAGAGCCGTCGCGCGCAGCGCGACCGGCGTGAGCGAAAGAATGGCGCGCCCGAAAGGATTCGAACCT
>JAFIHO010000145.1 GCA_017849395.1 Hyphomicrobiales bacterium | reverse complement strand
TGGGCCAGCGCGAGGCGGCGATCCGCGAGCATGAAGCTTCGCTGACGCTGGTGAATGTCACCTTCCGCAATGTGCCGGTAGCGATCGATGTCGACCCGGAATATTCCGACTGGCTGTGGGCCAAGAACACGCGCTTTGAGAATGTGAGCAAGGCCGCCGTCGTCATCAGCGCCGAGACCAATGTCTATACCCAGATCGGCTTCGAGAATGCGGTTGTGTCCAACACACCCGTGTTCGCGCGCTTCCGCGAAAGCGGCAAGACGTTAGGGAGCCGGGGCATCTATGAAGTGAAGGCCTTCAATCACGGGCTGATGCTGGCCGCGCCGGGCGCGATGGGGGAGATCGGCACGAAATATGATGCGGCGCCGCTGGCCGCGCTGCCCGCGCCGCTGCCGCCCGCCATCGGGCCCCTGCCGCCAAGCAGCGAGTGGGGGAACGTCAGGACGCTGGGCGCGAAGGGCGACAACCAGACCGACGATACCGCCGCCATTCAGCGCGCCATCGACACGACGCGGGTGCTCTATATTCCCAGCGGTCGCTATATCGTGCGCGACACCATCCGGCTGAAGCCCGACACGGTGCTGATCGGATTGCATCCCAGCATGGCGCAGTTCGATATTCCGGATTCGACACCGGCATTCGCAGGCGTCGGCGCGCCCAAGGCGCTGCTGGAAACGCCAAAGGGCGGCCACAACATTGTCTGGGGCATCGGCCTGTTTCCCGGCGGCATCAATCCGCGCGCCGTGGGGGCCTTGTGGAAAGCGGGCGCGGATTCGCTGATGAATGATGTGCGCTTCCTGGGCGGGCATGGCACCAACCTGCCGGATGGCACGCGTTTCGATCCCTATAACGCCAACCACAGCGCCGATCCCGACATTCGCAAGCGCTGGGACGGGCAATATCCCAGCCTGTGGGTGACCGATGGCGGCGGCGGCACCTTCACCAATCTGTGGACGGTCGATACCTATGCCCAGTCGGGCATGACGGTGAGCGACACCACAACGCCCGGCAACGTGTACGAAGTGTCCGCCGAGCATCATGTCCGCACCGAGTTCAGCCTGAACCGGGTGGAGAACTGGAACTTCTATGCGCCGCAGACCGAACAGGAAAGCGGCGAGAGCCAGGAGGCGATTTCCTTCGAGATCGCCAATTCGCGCAACATCACCATCGCCAACTATCATGCCTATCGGGTGACGCGCTCGGTGCGGCCGATGGATACGGCGGTGCGGATGTTCAATTCGTCGGACATCCATTTCCGCAATGTGCATGTCAATGCGGAAAGCGGGCTGGGCACCTGTGACGCCAATGGCTGCGGCACACTCCTGCGGGTCAGCAAATTTCCGTTCGAGAATGCGATCAAGGACATGACGCACAAGATCGAGGTGCGGGAGCGGGAATTCGCGCTGCTGGACATTCCCGCCGCGCCGCCCGCACCCCTCGCGGGCGATGCATCGGCGGTGATTGCGCCGGGTGCGAAGGTGGAGAAGCTGGAGGACAGATTCTATTCGATCTCCGGTGCGGCGGTGGATGCGGCGGGCAAGCTGTTCTTTGTTGATCACCATCAGCAGCGCATCTATGGCTGGGCGGAAGGGAAGGGATTGTTTATCGAGCGGGACAATCCGCTGGATCCGGTGAATCTGGCCTTCGACAAGTCCGGCAATCTGATGGTGCTGTCATCGCTGGGCGCGGAAGGCACGGTCTATTCCTTCAAGCGGGGATCGCCCGCGACCGAACTGACCCTGATCCCGGCCACGCCTTCGGCGGCCCGCGCGGGTGCGATGGTGGCTTTGCCAGTAAACTATTGGAACAATGGGGAATTCAAGGACCAGCTTGATACCAGCACCTGGCGTTTCACCACCCTGCACGAGATGTTCGTGCGCGACATGGCCGCGCCCAAGGCGCGGGAATATGTTTCGCCCGATGGCAGTCTGGTGTTGCCCGCCACGCGGACCTTTCAGCAGGGACCGCCGGATTATGTGGGCTGGCGCTTCTCCGACAATCTGGACGCTTATGGCTTCATCACGGCGGCACCGGGATCGCGGGTGTTTGTCAGCAATGAATCCGAGGCGCGCACCTTTACCGGGCTGGTCAATGCCAATGGCACGGTGACGGACCTGAAGCTGTTTGCGGAGCGCGGCGGCGAAAGCGTTGCGGTGGGGGCCAATGGCAATGTGTTCATCGCCAATGGCCAGGTGTTCGTCTACGACCCAGCCGGCAAGCCGATCGGCCGCATCGATGTGCCCGAACGGCCGTTGCAGATCGTGTTTGGCGGGGCGGACAGGCGGACCCTGTTCATCCTCAGCCACCATTCGCTCTATGCGGTGAAGCTGAAGGGCTGACCTTCGGTAGGCTCACCCTTCGACAAGCTCACCCTTCGACAGGCTCAGGGTGAGGAGAATTAGAAGGGGTTCATGCCCTTGGCCTTCCATACCGGCCGGGCTTCGGGGCTGGTGATGAAGCGGATGAAGGCTTCCGCATCCTTGGGGTCGGTGGCGCGGGCCGACACTGCCGCCGCCGCATCCATATAGGCGCCCAGTTCGGCGGGCAGCGGACCCACGACCTCGACATTCTTCTGGTTGAGGATTTCCGGGATGATCTGTAGCGCCATGTCGCCTTCGCCGCGCGCCAAGGCCTCGGCGCCCTCGCCGCGCGCGGGCGACATGCCATGCACGCCCGCGAACACCGGCCGCTTCAGCATGTCGTCAATGATGAGCGCCTGCATCGAGCCGCCCTTGGGAGAGTTGTACATCACCATGCCGCCGGCCTTCAGCGCGGCGGATAGCTTTTCGACGGTGGAGATGTCGGGATGGGGCGCGCCCTGTTTCACCGCCAGTCCTACCTGAACGCGGCCGATGGGGGTGTAGGTGCCCGGCGCGACGCCACCTTCCATCGCCAGATCGCCCATGAGGGTGAGGGGAAGCACGACGACATCATCGGGCGGCGTGGCTGTTTTGGTGTGGCCGATGACTGCCGCCATGCCGTCATAGATGGGTGTAACCTTTATGCCGGTTTTCGCGGTGAATTGCGCCGCCAGATCGAGCAAGCCGGACTTGTAGGCAAAGCCCGGGCTGCGAACCCGGATCTCCGCTGCCTGTGCTGAGGTTGCGATGACGGCCGCGATTGCGGCGGCGAACAGAATGCGCATGACGTTTCCTCAGGATTTTTTCGATGTTCTAGAGACAGGACGGCGGCTGGTCAAAGCGTCTGGCAGACATCCACCCATTGCGCCTTTACCAGTTGTGCCATGCGCTGCGGGCTGATGCGCAGGGCGCTGTGGGTTGAACCCGCGGCTGGGACAACCTCGTCGAAGGCCTGCAGCGAGACATCGCAATAGACCGGCATCGGGGTGGCGAGGCCGAAGGGACAGACGCCGCCTACAGGATGGCCGGTGACGGACACGACTTCTTCCAGTGTCAGCATGCTGACCTTGCCGCCGAATACGGTGCGCGCCTTCTTGTTGTCCAGCCGCGCATCGCCCCGCGTCACCACCAGGAAGGGCTCGCCGCCCAGCGGCAGCGGAAGCGTCTCGGCGACGCGGCCGTGGGAGACGCGCTGG
>JAFIHO010000144.1 GCA_017849395.1 Hyphomicrobiales bacterium | reverse complement strand
GCCACGCAAGCGCGCGCTTGCGTGGCGGCGCAAAACCCAGCGCTTCGGTGGCTTTCAGGATTTCAGAATAGACCGCGCCCATCAGCCGGGGCGTCGCGATGCGGCCCTTGGGCCGGGCCGCGAGAATGCGCGCTGCTTCTTCATAATGATGATGCGCCATCGCGGCCACCTTGCGGCACACCGCATCGATTTCGGGCCGCGCCACGACGCTGCGCGGATCCAGCGAGCGGCAGCAATCGCATTGCTCCAGATATTCGCGCGGCAAATAAAGGCGCCCGATGGCGGCGTCTTCGTCGATGTCGCGCAAGATGTTGGTCAGTTGCAGCGCGCGACCCAGATGGTGCGAGAGCTGGAAGCCCGGCCCCTCCTCCATGCCAAACACCTTGATCGACAGGCGGCCCACCGCGCTGGCGACGCGTTCGCAATACAGATCGAGCGTTTCCAGATCGGGCGCGACGATGTCTTCGGCCACATCCATGTCCATGCCGTCGATGACGGTGAAGAAGTCCTCCTTGCGCAGGCCATAGGCGGCGACCGCGGGCTTGAGGAATTCCGCCTCGCCCCCGGGCTGGCCGGCATAGAGCGCATTCAGGTCGGCGCGCCATTGTTCGAGCTTCGCATGACGTTCGGTACGGGTGCCCAGGCCGTCATCGGCGATGTCGTCCACCTTGCGGCAGAAGGCATAGATGGCGAACATCGCCTCGCGCTCCGCGCGCGGCATCAGGCGCATGGCGAGATAGAAGGAACTGCCGGTCGCTTTTTTGCGAACCGCGTCGGGCTGGCGGGATTTTGTTTCCGGATTGCTCACGACAGGACTCGGGTCAGCAGGAAGCCGGGCAGCCGGGCCAAGAATAGTCCGGCGATGTCGGCCTTGGAGTGATGCACCTTTTCGGACAGCGGGTCGCGGCGGGCCAGGAGCCCGTTCAGATCCTGAGCGAGGGTTTGGATCAGATCGACTTCCAAGGCAAGCCTGGAATCCCGAATGGCCCGGGAAAAGGGCTTTGATGTCGCCAGCAACCCGGCATTGCGGGCGGCAAGGCCGGAAATCACCCGGCGCAGGGGCGGGTTGGCGCTGGGGGCCGACAGGCTTTCCGGCGTGATGTTTTCCGCCGCCAGCGCATCCTCCGGGATGTAGACACGATCCAGCTCGCGATAATCCTTCGCGCAGTCCTGCAGATGATTGATGATCTGCAAGGCTGCGCACAGCGCGTCGTTGGCGGGCCATAGCGCCGGACTTTCGCCATGCACGTCCAGCACATAGCGGCCGACCGGCATGGCCGAATAGCGGCAATAATCGATCAGTTCGTCCCAGTCGCGATAGCGCAGCTTGGTGACATCGCGGCGGAATGCTTCCAGCAAGTCGAGCGCATGCACCGGCGAGAGATTGCGTTCCGCCAGCGCGCGGCGCAGCGCCACGCCTTCGGGCACCGAATCCGATGCGCCGGTCAGGCTTTGACGCATATTCTCCAGCAGGGCGAGCTTTTCATGCGGCGGCGCGGAGGGGTTGTCGGCCACGTCATCGGCGGCGCGCACGAAATGATAGAAAGCCAGGATCGCCGGACGATGGAGCGGCGCGATGAGCACGGACGCGACCGGGAAATTCTCGTCCTTGTGTCCCTTGCCGGATTGCAACTGTGCCACACTGCTCATGCGCGGACCTTCTCGCCGGCTTGCGCACGGCCTTTCCACATGCCGCCCTTGCCGCGCCAATACTGGATCGCGGAATCGAAAGTGAAGCCCGCGTAGAACAGGGCGATCAGCGGCAACAAGAAGCCCCACAGCGGTGACTGGTTGTAGAAACGCAGGATGGGCTGGAAGGACAGCGCCATTAGCAGCCAGGTCAGCGCAGCCGCCAACTGGGCCATGCCGTCGGCGAACAGAAGCATCGCCACTGGCGCGACATAGACCAGCATTAGCCCGAACAGGGTGCCGAGCAGCCGCAGCGGCGAATAATCCAGTTCGGCATAGGCGGAGCGCGCCACCATGCGGCGGATTTCGGAGAGATTCTCGTAAGGCCGCAGTGACACCGCGCGGTTGGTGAGGCCGAGCCAGATGGAGCCTTGCGACTTCATCAGCCGCGCCAGCGCGCAATCGTCGATGATGTTGTGGCGGATCGCGGCGATGCCTCCCGCCGACTCCAGCGCCTCGCGGTGCGCCAACATGCAGCCACCCGCCGCCGCCGCGATGCGGCTGTGCGGCCGGTTCACCGCGCCGAAGGGATAGAGCATGGCGAAGAAGAACACGAAGGCGGGAATGAGGAAATGCTCTGCCTGGGTCTTGCAGGACAGGCGCGCCATCAGCGAGACCAGCACCTTGCCCGACGCGGCGCGCGTTGTCAGCTTCGCCAGATTGTCCGGCGCATGGGCGATGTCGGCATCGGTGAACCAGATGAAATCCGGCGCGCGTTTCGTCGCCTCCAGCGAACCCTGATGCATAGCCCACAGTTTGCCGGTCCAGCCGGGTGGGCGCGGCGCGCCGGTCATCACGGTCAGCCTGTCGCTGCCCAGACCGCGTGCGATGTCGCCGGTTCCGTCCTCGCTCTGGTCGTCCACCAGAATGACATGGAAATCGCCGCCATAACTCTGCGCCAGGAGGCTGCCGATGCTTTGCGCGATCACATCCGCCTCGTTACGGGCGGGGACCACCGCAACCACGGACGGCCAGGTGCCGGAGGGGCGGCGCTGGTCGCGATCGTCGCGCTCGGTGAAGCGCCAGAAGAAATCCCGGCCCAGCAGCAGATAAAGCCAGATGGCCAGCGGCAGGAAACCGAACAGCAGCGACAGGATCATGACAGATATCCGTTGCTGCCGAACCAGCCGAGCGCGTCTGAGAGGCCCTCGCGATAGGGGCGGGCGCGATATCCCAGTTGCGCCTTCGCCTTGGCGGACGAGAAGAACATGCGGTAGCGCGACATGCGCAGCGCATCGACGGTGATGAAAGGTTCCTTGCCAGTCACACGCGCCACGGCTTCGGCGCCATAGGCCAGCGCGAACAGTGGACCGCGGGGCAATTTCACCTTGGGGGCGCGGCGGCCCGCCATGGCGGCAATGTCGGCGAGCATGGTTTCGAGGGTCACATCCTCGCCGCCCAATATGTAATTCTCGCCGATTTTGCCCTTGTCCAGCGCCAGCAGATGGCCCTCGGCCACATCGTCCACATGCACAAGATTCAAGCCCGTATCGACAAAGGCGGGCATCTTGCCGGTCGCGGCTTCCACGATCACGCGGCCCGTGGGTGTCGGCTTGATATCGCGCGGGCCGATGGGCGTGGACGGCGCGACGATGACGGCGGGCAGTTTTTCGTGCCGGATCATGCGTTCCACCTCGCGTTCGGCCACCAGCTTGCTCCGCTTGTAAGCGCCGATCACGCTTTGTGGCGAGTGGCGGGAGGTTTCGTCAACCGCCTCGCCATTGCCGGGTTTCAGCGCCGCGACAGAGGAGGTGTAGACCACACGTTCCACGCCCGACTTCAGCGCCGCCTGCATGGTAGCGCGCGCGCCTTCCAGATTGTTACGCTCGATCTCGTTCGGATCGCGCGCCCATAGACGGTAATCCGCCGCGACATGGAAGAGGTAGCGCGCGCCGTCCATCGCAAGGGCCATCGAATCCGCATCGCGCATGTCGCCGATGACGGGTTCTACGTCCAGGCCGTCTATATTGGCGCGGCTGGCGGTGGGGCGCATCAGCACCTTCACCTTCAGTCCACGCGCCACCAGGACGCGGGCGACGGCGGAGCCGACGAAGCCGGATGCGCCGGTGACGAGCGCGGTATCAGTCATTCACGCCCTCCGCGAATGCCTTGCGCCCTTCCACGCCCTGCCAGTACAGCAAAGCCGGAACGCCGATCACAATTTCACGCGCGCGCTTCAGCAGCGACACCGCCACGCCCATTTCGGCAGGCAGGCCGAAGAGCGGCGCCAGCAGGGCATAGCCCCATTCCTGCACGCCGATCGCGGCGGGCACGGGCGCGGCGATGCTGCGCAGGGTGGAGAGCAGCGCCTCGAGCGCGATGGCATTCAGCAACGTGATCTTTCCGCCGACCAGCAGGAAGGAAATCCAGGTGGCGACGCCCGCGCCGAACCAGGACACAAGATGCAAGGCTGAAGAGATGGCGAGGCGGCGTGGCGAGTCGTAAATCGCGTCGATGGCGGCGCGGAAGGACACGCCCTGTTTCATTTCCGGGAAAAAGCGGCCCGCGATCTTTTCCGCCAGCCCCGCGCCGCGCTTTTGCAGCACGATCAGGAGCGCGATACCCGGCCCGGCCAGAACCAGCACCGCCAGCATCGCCATGGTGACGGGGCCGCTGCCTTCCAGATTGCGGAAATGCGCATAACCGACCGCGAGACCAAAGGCGAGAAAAGCCATCTGGGCCATCGCCTCGGTCGTGGCGTCGGCGGCGACCGAGGCCGCGGCATGGGCGGCATCCATGCCGCGCAGGATCATCAGCCGCGCGGCGGCCACCATCCCGCCGACCGGCGAGAAGGGCGAAATTTCCGCGATGGAATCGCGCACCATGCGGCCCATGTAGAAGGCAGGCGCGGGCCGCCGCTCGGCAGGAGGCAACAGGCTCATCCAGGCCGCCGCCAGCACCACGAACACCACAAGATAGAAGGCGCACAGCAGAAGCAGCCCGCCGATCCCCGCACGGGCCACGGCGGCAAAGATGGAATCGAAGCCGACCGACCAGACCAGATAGACCGCCGCAACCACACCGGCAGCAAGCGCGAGGACGACGCCCAGCTTCATATGCATCAGGCAGGCAGCGGCTTGGCGCGGAAACTCCACAGGCGCAGCGCCGACAGCGCCGTTTCGGCCAGTTGCGGCAGGAAGCTGGGGCGCAGCAGGTCGGGCTCGAACGCATCCATGCGGCGGCGGTTCTCGGAATAGCAGTCTTCCAGGAAGCGGCGGAAGGTGAAGTCGTTCAGGAACACGGAGGCCTGGGTGGCGGAGAATTCCTTGCCGTCATTCAGTTCCTTGCCGCGCTTGGCGGTGCCGATCATGCGGCCGAGCGCGCGCATGTAATAGACGAAGCTGGTCAGCGGCAGCAGCGCGCGCGCCACGAAGCCCTTGCGTGCCTGGTTGTAGGCCATCCAGTTGACGAAGAACACGATATGGCGCGTTTCCTCGTACATCAGGGTTTCGAAGATGGTGAACATTTCCTTGGGCAGGAACTGGTTCGCCATGGCGATCTTGAAGACGCCGAAGCCCAGGAAGGAATCCATGCATTCGCCGAAGCCGAAATCCTTGAAGCGGGTTTCGACATTGTCGGACACGTCTTCCAGCGGGCGCTCGGCGGCGTCGATGCCGTATTTCTCGATCATCACCCGGATCAGCTTGGCGTGGCGGGTTTCTTCCAGACCCTGCAGCGCGACCGCTTCCTTGATGACGGGATCGTCGATGGTCTCGACGAAGGCCTTCACGATCGCGCCGGCACGGCGCTCGGTATAGAAGACCTCTTCCCAGAAAGGCACCGATTTCAGGCGTTGCAACGCTTCCGCGTCGAGTTCCGGCCATGGCAGGGTGTCCGGATCGAACTCCGTATAGGTCTGCATGAAATGGCGGCAGAAAGTGTCGCGATGTTCGAGCGATCCGATCTTCATGTCAGGCGGCTTTCTTTTTCGGGCCGATGAAACGCAGCGCGGTCATCAGTTTAAGTCCTTGGCGCGCCATGAAGGGCACGAAGCGCGGGCGTTTCAGGCGCGGGTCATAGATGCCCAGACGCCGGTCATTCTCGGCAAGGCAGATGGCGACCAGTTCGCCCACATCGATGTCGGCGCCAAGCTGCTGCGCGCCGTTCACGGTGAAGTTGTTGTCCTGCTGGCCGTTCGACACATCGCTGGCGATGCCGATGCGCTCATAAATCAGGAACAGCCACACCGCGAGCACCTTCAACTCGAAATACGGCCTGCGCCACCAGGGCATGTTGCGGCGATGCCAGGCGATCCAGTTGACGAAGAACAGGATGTGGCGGCCTTCCTCATGGATGACCGGCTCGAACGTGTCGATCAGTTCGGGCGGGAAATAACCCGTGTCCTTCGCCGCCTTGAACAGGCCGAAGGCGAAGAAGCTGTCGATGCACTCGCTGTAGCCGGTGACCAGGAAAGCCCATTCCGGGTCTTTCGGGCGCGGAAAGGGCGGCTCGGGCGCGAGCTTGATGCCATACGCCTCGACCAGGTTGGCCAGCACATGGCGGTGGCGTTTTTCCTCATAGCCATCCAGCTCCACCGCCTTTTTCAGCAGCGGGTCGGCAATGCTTTCCGCGAAGGTAGCGACATTCATGCCGGCCTTGTTCTCGGTCTGCACCGCGATGTCCCAGATGGGCAGCGAGGTGATGCGCTTTTCCGCCTCCTCGCCCAGGCGCGGCCAGTCCAGCACGGCGGGGCGGTAGGGATTGTGGGTGTCCAGCAAGGTCTTGCAGAACAGCCGCTTGTGCTCGTCGCTGCCGAACCGGATGGGGCCATCGCCCGGCCAGGTGCCGGTATCACGGGTCAGTTCGGGTGGTATGGCGAAAGCGTGACTGCTCATGGCGCTCCTTATGCCGCTCCCATTTGAACCTTCAAGAGTGGCAAGCCCCCTCCCCCTAAGGCATTGATTTCACTCAATAGGGTCATTGTACCGGAAAGTCGCAAAAGCCGCCAAGGCGGATATGGGGCGAGCGTGCCGCCGCGATGACACCCGCATCCAGCAGGGCCGCGCGCTCCTGCGCATAGGCATAGCCGGGTGCGCTGCCGGGATAATCGCCGGTTGCAGGGTGCAAATAGATTTCCGACAGGCCGTCGGGGAGATTCTCGATCAGCCCGCGCAGGCGCGGCGCGGTCATCGCGCCGGACCAGGCCAGGCCGAACACATGCGCCGGCGATGCGATGCCCGCCCGCGCGAAGCGGCGGCGCAACAGCCGCGCGAAGGGCGCGGTGACGAGGCTGACGCCGGAGGCCGGGAGACTTTCGACCTTGCGCAGCACCTGGCGCGGCTCCAGCGGCACGCGCGCCGCCCGCACCCCGAACTGACGCCCGATCTTCAGCATCAGCGACGCGATGGTGGGATGCAGATGGAAATGCTTGTGGGCGTTGACGTGATCCAAGCGCAGGCCAGTGGCGCGGAAAGCCTCGAACTGGGCGGCGATCTCATGCTCCAGCTGCGCGGCGACCCTGGGGCGGAAGAACATGGAGGCTCCCGCGCGCGCCATGTCGTTGCGGAAATTGCCGGACGCATCGACCAGATCGGGCACCGAGGATGCAGGCAGGATGGGTTTGCCGTCCACCAGCACCAGATGCAGTCCCACGCGCAGGCCGGGCATCGTCCGGGTGCGCGCCACCGCGTCGGCGGCGAAAGGCGCGGCAACCATCAGGCTGGCGGCAGTGAGGATGCCGCCGCGGTGCGTTTCTTCGACCGCGTCATTGACTTCGCGCGACGCGCCAAAGTCATCGGCGGTAACGACAAGCTGCTTCAACAAATCAGGCGGCGGTCTGGCGGTCGCGCAGGAACTGGAAGAACTCCACGCCCTCGCGCAGGCGGCGCTTCATCATGCCTTCCTGGGTCACCATCTCCTTCACGATGGCGCCGATCTTGCGGGGCCGGAAATAGAATTCCCGGTAGAAGGTCTCCAGCGAGTTGAAGATTTCCTTGTGGCTCAGATGCGGATAGTGCAGCGGCGCGATCTGGATGCCGTTGTCGTCGATCAGTTCGGCATTGGCCGCGTCCAGCCAGCCATTCTGCAGCGCCTGATTGTACAGGAAGGTGCCCGGATAGGGTGCCGCCAGCGAGATCTGCACCGTGTGCGGGTTGATGCGCTTGGCGAATTCGCGCGTCTCGCGCATCGTCTCCAGCGTTTCGCCCGGCAGGCCCAGGATGAAGGTACCGTGAATCTGGATGCCCAGCTCATGGCAGTCGCGGGTGAATTTCTCCGCGACTTCGACCCGCATGCCCTTCTTGATGTTGTGCAGGATCTGCTGGTTGCCGGATTCATAGCCGACCAGGAGCAGGCGCAGGCCGCCGTCCTTCAGCTTCTTCAGCGACTCATAGGGCACATTCGCCTTGGCATTGCAGGACCAGGTGACGCCCAGCTTGCCCAGTTCCTTGGCGATGGCTTCGGCGCGCGGCAGATTGTCGGTGAACGTGTCGTCGTCGAAGAAGAATTCCTTGGTCTGCGGGAAGGCCTTCATCGCCCATTTGATCTCGTCCACCACATGCTGGACCGAGCGGGTGCGGTAATTATGGCCGCCCACGGTCTGGGGCCACAGGCAGAAGGTGCAGCGGGATTTGCAGCCACGGCCGGTATAGATCGAGATATAGGGATGCTTCAGATAGCCGATGAAGTAATTCTCCATCACCAGATCGCGCTTGTAGACCGGCGTGACCCAAGGCAGCGAGTCCATGTTCTCGATCGTGGGGCGGTCGTCATTGTGGGTGATGACGCCCTGCTTGTTGCGCCAGGAGATGCCCTTGATCTCGCTGAGCGGAATATCGTCGGCGACATCCTTGATGGTGAAGTCGAATTCATTGCGCGCGACGAAGTCGATAGCCGCGCCTTCACGCAAGGACCCTTCGGCATTGACCGCCACCTTTGCGCCGATCAGGCCCGCCTTTAGATTGGGATTGGCCGCCTTCAGCGCCTCGATCACCTTCACGTCCGACTTGAAGGACGGCACCGAGGTGTGGGCCACCACCAGATCGAAATCCTTCGCCTGGGCCACGACATCCGCCAGCGAGGTCTTGTGCGGCGGGGCGTCGATCAGCTTGGAATTCTCGACCAGCGCGGCGGGCTGGGCCAGCCAGGTCGGGTACCAGAAGCTCTTGATCTCGCGCTTGGCCTGGTAGCGCGAACCCGCGCCGCCGTCGAAACCGTCGAAGGACGGGGCCTGGAGGAAAAGCGTTCTCATCGACATGGCAGACTTCCTGACTTCAAGACGGGGACATGGCCCCGCTCGGCGCGACGGCGAAGCGGGTGCCCCGCCAATGGACCGTCTCTCCGAAGAGGGATGTCACGAAAACCGTGAAACTCAAAAGGTCGCGCACGGGCAGAAGCCAGTACGGACCCGCATAGGTGCCGAAAATACCATCGATGCGGTACTTCAGGAACAGGCGCGCCGCAAGGGTCAGGCCCAGCGCCGAGAGGCTGACGGGCGCAAAATCCAGCAACAGCGCGGAAATCAGCGCGAAGGCAAAGCCGAAGGTCACAAAACTGCCCATATGTCCCGCCGGATTGACCAGCCTGATGGTGCGCGTCCAGCGCAGTTCGTGGCGGAACAGTTCCCCGGCCGAGGCCTCGGCGGCGGTATGGGCCACGCCCAGGGCGGGAATCGCCAGCTTGTAGCCCCGATTCCGCACCGCCCGTCCGATCTCGTAATCATCGGCCAGCAGGTCGGCAAAAGCATGGAAGCCGCCCACGTCTTCCAGGGTCGCGCGGCGCAGCGCGATGGTGGACCCGAAACAGGGTGCCGCCAGGCCAAGCGACGCGCCCAGAACCACATTGGGCAGGAAATCGTAGGAGGTGCCCATCGCGGACAGGGCCGCCCATAGCCTGTGTTGGCCGTGGCGCGGCTCGCCCGTGTAAAGGCATGTCACCACGCCGACGCCGGGACGCTCCAGCGCGCCCGTCACCTTACGCAGCCATTGCGGCGAAACCGCGATATCGCTGTCCGCCAGGACCAGCGTGTCATGGCGCGCGGCGGGCAGCATGTTGATGAGATTGGAGACCTTGCCGTTGGAGCCATGGCGCGCGCCATCGGCCATGATCGCCATATCGCGCCCGGGATAGCGGGCCTGCAGCGCCTTCACCACCGCGATAGCCGGATCGTCCTTGTCATGCACGCCGAACACGATCTGAAGCTCGCCCGGATAATCCTGGGCGAAGACCGTCTCCAAATTCTGCGACAGGCCCGGCTCGGCGCCATGCAGGGGCTTCAACACGGTGACGGCGGGGAACTGGCGCGGTTCGCCCGCGCCCTGGCGCATGAAACGTCCGGCGAGCAACGCGGCGATGACGGCATAGGCCGCGCCGGCAAAGGCGATGCCCGCGCAAATCCAGCCGACCAAATTCAGAAGTTGCTCCATGTTCCTTCGGCGGGCCCCTCCCCGCATGTACTTACTAGCCGATGATTTTCGAGCCTATAAGAGCGCAGGCCTGACAAATTACGACAATTGCGCAATGTGGGCGTTGGCTGTGTCCCTGCGGACATAAAAGTTGACGCAAAGTCATTATTATTTGGCCATTGAGACCCGCACAATGATCGATGCTTTTGCTCCTGACCCCGCCCGTATCCTCCAGCAGGCGGCCCAGTTCATAGACCGGGGCGAGGTGGGACTGGCGGAGCGGGTGATGACCCCGCTGCTGGCCAATCCCCGGCTGGCGGGGCATCCGGATGTGCTGCACTTCCTGGGCCTGATCCGCATCGGACAGGACCGGGAAGCGGAGGCATTGGGACTTATCGAGAGCTCGCTCAAGGCGCGGCCGAACCAGCCGCTTGTCCGGCTGAACCAGGGCAAGCTGCTGGCGCGGCTGGGGCGCGCGGACGAAGCCATTGCCGCTTTGCGCGCGGCTGTGAAGCTGAAGCCCGACCTGGCCGAGGCGCTGCATCTTATGGCCTCTCTCCAGTACGCGGCGCGGCAATGGGAGGAGGCTGAGGCCACCTGCCGCAAGTTGCTGCGCCTCAATCCCGGCGACACGGCGGCCAAGGGAACCCTGGGTGCGGTACTGGGCGGTTCGGAGCGTCTGGCCGAAGCCGAGACGGTGCTGCGGCGTGCTCTGGCCGAGGCCTCGCCCCCGCCGCTGAAGGCGGCGCTGCATCGGAACCTGGCAACGGCGCTGGGCCGGATGGGACGGATTGGTCCGGCGCTGGAGGAGATCGTGGCGGCGCAGAAGCTGGAGCCTTCGCCCGCGCTGGAGGCGCATCGCGCCGAATTGTTGCAGAAGATGGAGCGTTTCGAGGAGGCGCTGGACGCCTATCGCGCCCTGTTGGCGAAGGATGCCGGCAATCCGGCACTGCATCAGAATTTGAACGATCTTCTCTATCGCCTGAAGCGCGAGGACGAATATCTCAAATCCTATGACCGCGCGCCGCGCAGTCAGGCGTTGCTGCTGGGCAAGGCGACGATGCTGATGCATGGCCAGCGGGCCGCCGAGGCGCTCGCTGTGTATGAGGAAATGCAGGCGCGCGATCCCGGCGATGTGCATGCGATCGCGGGCCGCGCGAGCGCGCTGGTGTTGCTGGGGCGTCATGCCGAAGCCGCCGCGCTGTTCGAGAGTCTGGCGGCGCGGCGCAGCGATCCTAGCCTGATGGCCTCCGCCGCCGTTGCCCAGATGCATAATGGCGACCCCGAGCGCGCGCTGGCGCTATGTGAGAAGGGGCTGGCGGCTGCACCGGGCGACAAGACCTGTCTGGCCATGATGGGCATCGCCTGGCGCATGATGGGCGACGAGCGCGACGATTGGCTGAACGGTTATGACCGTTTCGTGCGGGTGTTCGACCTGGAGCCGCCGGACGGTTTTTCCAGCATGGCGGATTTCAACGCCGAACTGGCCGCACAACTGGAGCGGCTGCATCCTTCAACGCGAGAATATCTCACCCAGTCGCTACGGCGCGGCACCCAGACATCGGACCATCTGTTCGGCACCGGGCAGGCACTGGTGGACCGGTTGCGGACGCGGTTGGCCGAGGCGGTGGCGCGCTCTGTCGAGGAATTGCCGGAGGATGAAAGCCATCCCTTCCTGTCGTGCAATAGCGGGGATTTCCGGTTTTCCGGCTCATGGTCGTCGCGGCTCATCGCCGATGGCTTCCATGTCAACCATCTGCATCCCGATGGCTGGATCAGTTCCTGCTATTACGTGGCGGTACCGGACGCGGTGAAGGATGAAGCCGACAGGCCCGGCTGGATCAAATTCGGCGAGCCCAGTTTCGATGTCGGGCTGGCGCAGCCCATCCGTCGCGCGGTGCAGCCAGTGCCGGGGCGCTTGGTGCTGTTCCCCTCGCATATGTGGCACGGCACGATCCCGTTCCGGAACGATGCGGCGCGCATGACGATCGCGTTCGACGCGGTGCCGAAATAGCGAACGCGCCATGCGCGTTCGACCCTCCTCAAGGGGAGGTTGAATCTCAGGCGCGGAAACGGCGGCGGGCGACGCCTTCGCGCAGCGCGCGGCGGACTTTTTCCGCCGCCACCAGGGTCAGCCAGTTGGCGAACAGACGCACCGTGGCCGCGCGCCAACTGTGCAGGGGGATCGCACCGCGCACCAGCGCCTCATAGCGCGGCAGGAAGCTGGCATCGGTGGCGGACGCGGCCAGATCGTAAAGCGCATCCTCGGTGACGCGGTCGAAATAGCCTTCGGGCAGGTTGGGGCGCTCGCCCTCACCGCGCAGGAAGCAGGCTGTCTCCCGCAGGAAACGGCGTGCGAAGGTGTCGGCGTCGAATTCCGGCCGGCCTTGCAGGAACAACGACAAGGCCGGTCCGGGGCGCAGGAAAATATCGGGGTCGCCATAAGGCACACGCGACAGGATTTTATAGCCCCGCGCGACGAGTTCGGATTCTTCCAGGCCGTGGCGGCGCAGATGCGGCATGGCGTTGACCGCCGTCATACCTTGCAGGATCGGATCTTCTTCCACCCGCTCGCAGCCCAGCACGCCGCACATCTCCTGCGGCAGCGCGATGCTGTCGATGCCGTCCAGATGCAGGGCCGCGGCCTGGGCCACCGCGCCGGAATAGATGGTGGAAAGCGTGTTGAACTGGGACCATTGAATCAGCGCGGCCAGCGACTGCCAGGCCGGTTCGCGGCGCGGTCCGCCGATGGGCGGCTCGACGCCGGTGATGATGAGCGCGTCGATGCCCGCGCCCTGGAGTGTGGCGGCGTCGGCATAGAAGCCTTCCATGCGGGCGCGCGCATCTTCGCCGCGCGCGATGGCCGAAAGAGAGAATAGCCGCAGGCGCACATCCAGCGCGCCGGCCGCATCCTTCAGCAGACGCGCGAACTGAAGTTCGGTGGCGCGCAGATC
>JAFIHO010000143.1 GCA_017849395.1 Hyphomicrobiales bacterium | reverse complement strand
GGTGGCCAAGGGTCTCGGCGGCGGCTTCCCGGTCGGCGCACTGCTGGCGACGGCGGAAGCGGCAAAAGGCATGACGCCAGGCACCCATGGCTGCACCTTCGGCGGCAATCCGCTGGCGATGGCCGTGGCGGGCACGGCGGTGGACATGCTGCTCGAGCCTGGCTTTCTTGAGCATGTGAATGATGTGGCGAACTATCTGCATCAGCAGCTTGGCGCGCTGATCGCTGCCCACCCCGGCATATTCGAAGAGGTGCGCGGGCAGGGGCTGCTCTTGGGCGTGAAGCTGAAAGTGCCCAATGGCGATTTCGTCAACACGGCGCGCGCCAATGGCCTTGTCACCGTGGCGGCGGGCGAGAATGTCGTGCGACTTCTGCCGCCCCTGACTGTAAGCCGCGACGAAGCCCGCCAGGCCGTCGCCATTCTGGAAAAGACGGCAACCGCGCTGGAAGCACAGAAGGCAGCCGCCCAATGAACGCCCCCCTGAAATCGAAGCCGAAACATTTCCTCGACCTGTCCGATCACGACAGCGCCACGCTCAAGGCGCTGATCGCCGACGCGCGCCGCCGCAAGCTGGCGCGCACGGGCCTGAGCAAAGGCGTGCCCGATCCAGACCGTCCGCTGGACGGCAAGGTTCTGGCGATGATCTTCGACAAGCAATCCACCCGCACCCGCCTGTCCTTCGACGTGGCGGCGCGTCAGTTGGGCGGCACCACCATCATGATGACCGGCAGCGAGATGCAGTTGGCGCGCGAGGAAACCATCGCCGACACGGCGCGGGTCCTGTCGCGCTATGTCGATGCGGTGATGATCCGCCTGCTGGATCACGAGATGGTCGAGGAACTGGCCGTCAGCGCCAATATTCCCGTCATCAACGGCCTGACCAAATGGTCCCATCCCTGCCAGGTGATGGCGGATGTGATGACCTTCGAGGAACATAAGGGCTCCATAGAGGGCGCGACCGTGTGCTGGAGCGGCGACGGCAACAATGTGCTGAACTCCTGGGTCCACGCGGCGGTGAAGTTTGGCTTCAAGCTGAATGTCGCTTCGCCAAAGGAATTGTCCGCCGATCCCGAACTGCGCGACTGGGCGAAGGACAGTCCTTTGGTCACCTTCGGCACCGACCCGGAAGCGGCGGTGAAGGATGCCGATTGCGTGGTCTCCGACGCCTGGGTCTCGATGGGCGACGACAACGCCACCAAGCGCCACAATCTGCTCAAGCCGTTCCAGGTGAACAGCCATCTGATGGGTCTGGCCAAACGCGACGCGATCTTCATGCACTGCCTGCCCGCCCATCGCGGCGAGGAAGTGACGGACGAGGTGATCGACGGCCCGCAAAGCGTGGTGTTCGACGAGGCGGAAAACCGCCTCCACGTCCAGAAAGCGATCCTGGCCTGGGCCCTCGGCTAGCCGGAAACGGGCTCGGTTGAAATGCCGGCCCCCAAGGCCATATTGGTAGGTCATGCCCGACAAGATTCATGATCCGTCGCCCTATGGCGACTTCGTATTGGCGTTCGACCTGCCCAAGGTCGGCGTGCGCGGACGTTTGGTGCGGTTGGACGCAAGTTCCGCCCGCGCCCTGGGCGCGCACGACCTGCCGGAAGCGGCGGCGCGCGTCGCCGGCGAAACCGTGGCCCTGTCGGCCATTCTGGGAACCGCACTTAAGCTCGACGGCCGCCTGACGGTGCAGACCAAAAGCGACGGCCCGCTCGATCTGGTGACCGTGGATTATTACGGCGCGGAGGACGACAAGCCCCGCGGCGTGCGCGGCTATGCGCGTCTGGATACCGAACGCTACGCCCATCTGCCGGAGCGCAATTTCCCCGCGCTGGCGGGCAAGGGCGCGCTGGCCATCACCATCGAACCGAAAGTCGGCGGCAACACCTATCAGGGCATCGTGGAACTGTCGGGGGAGGGCATCGCCGCTTCCGCCGAAACCTATTTCGCGCAGTCCGAGCAACTGCCCACGGTGATCCGCCTCGCCGCCGCGCCGCTGTTCCTGGCGGGCGACAAGAATCCGCACTGGCGTGCGGGCGGCCTGATGCTGCAGGTGACTCCGGACTCCGATAACACCGATGACGATTGGGAACGCCTGTCGCTGCTGCTACGCACGGTGGAGGATGTCGAACTGGTAGACACGGCGCTTCAGCCGGAAACCTTGCTATGGCGTCTGTTCCATGAGGACGAGGTGCGGGTGCATCCGCCCGAGCCCATCGCGTTCCGCTGCGACTGCGACGCCGCGCGCATCACCACGGTGCTGCGCGGCTATGCGCCGGAAGAACGCGCAGGCCTGGCCGATCCCGACGGCATCATCCGCGCGCGCTGCGAATTCTGCGCGCGGACGCACGAAATCGGGCCGGACGCGCTGGCGTAACTCCCGTGTCATCCCCGGCGAACATCGACCGCGTTGCGGGCGATGTGAGGGAGTTCATAGCGACAGCGTATGAACGACCCAGGTGGACAGACCGGGTTTAATCTGTCCCACCTGCGTTCCCTTCCCCTCGCGCCACTATCGCGGCGCGCGGCCGGGAATGACAGCCGGTGTTAGCTGCTCGCCTTCGCAATCACCTTGCGCAGGAACGCTTCACACGCTTGAAGCTCACTCAGCGCCACGAACTCGTCCGCCTGATGCGCCTGCTCGATCGAGCCCGGCCCGCAGATCACCGCCGGAATGCCGTAACTCTGGAACAGCCCCGCCTCGGTGCCATAGGCCACGGTCTCGACCCGGTTTGCCCCGGTCAGTTCGCGCGCCAACTGCACCGCGGGCGAATCCTCATCCAGCTTCAGTCCCGGATAGCGCGCCTGCAACTCGGTCGTCATCGCGGCCTGGTGCGCGCGGGCGCGGTATTTGGGCAATATCTCCGCCGCCGCGCGCGCCTCGATCATCGCCTGCAACGCATCCGGATCGCGGTCGGGCAGGAAGCGGTATTCCCAGGTGACTTCGGTTTCCCGCGCCAGAATGTTCACCGCCGTACCGCCATGGATCACGGTCGCCTGAACCGTAGTGTGAGGCGGATCGAAACGCGGATCGGGATCGGCGCGCAATCCGTTCCACACATCGTCCAGCAACATCACGAACTCGCCCGCCATCATCACGGCGTTCGCGCCTTTCTCCGGCGCGCTGGAATGATGTTCCTTGCCGCAACAGCGGGTCAGCAGCTTCGCGCCGCCCTTGTGCGCGCCCACGACCCGCATCAGGGTCGGCTCGCCGATGATGGCCAGCGCGGGCTTCAGGCCGATCCCCTTCAAATCCTCCAGCAGTCCGCCGACACCCGCACAGCCCACTTCCTCGTCATAGGACAGCGCGAAATGCAGCGGCCGCGTCAGCGAAGCCGTGGCGATCTGCGGCAGCAGCGACAGTGCCACGCCCAGGAAACCCTTCATGTCGCACGCGCCGCGCCCATAAAGTTTGCCGTCGCGCACTTCTGCCTGGAACGGATCGCTGGACCAGTCCTGTCCATCCACCGGCACGACATCGGTATGGCCCGAAAGCACGATGCCGCCATCGCCTTCGGGCCCGAATGTCGCAAACAGATTGGCCTTGATGCCGCTTGAATCATAAACCCGGCGGCACCGTCCGCCCGAAGCCTCGATCATAGTCTGCACATGATCGATCAGCGCAAGATTCGATCCGCGGCTTGTCGTGTCGAATCCGATCAGAGTCTTCGTCAGATCCAGCGCGTTCATCCAGAGCGGTTCCAGGATAGGTTTGGTGGCTTAGCGGCAGCGTAGCGGCAACATTTTCCGGTTGGAACCGCGACGAAACAAAAAGTGACTCAGCGGTCGTCGCGCGTGACAGGATTGCCGATGATGTTGAGGAATTCCCGCCGCGTATCGGAATCCTCGCGGAACGCGCCGATCATGCTCGACGTCACCATGGTCACGCCCGCCTTGTGCACGCCGCGTGTCGTCATGCACTGGTGCGCCGCCTCGATCACCACCGCGACGCCCTTCGGCTCCAGCACTTTCTGGATGCAGTTGGCGATCTGAGCGCACATTTTTTCCTGCACCTGCAGGCGGCGGGCAAACGCCTCCACCACCCGCGCCAGCTTGGAAATGCCGACCACACGATGGGTCGGCAGATAGCCGACATGCGCGCGTCCGATGATCGGCGCCAAATGATGCTCGCAATGCGACTCGAACCGGATGTCGCGCAGGATCACCATGTCGTCATAGCCTTCGATCTCCTCGAAGGTGCGCGTCAGATATTCCTCGGGGTCCTGGCCATAGCCGGAGAACCAGTCCTCGAACGCCCGTGCCACGCGCGCCGGCGTGTCGCGCAACCCTTCGCGCTCGGGATTGTCGCCGGCCCACCGCAAAAGCGTGTGCACGGCATGTTCGGCCTCTTCGCGTGTCGGTCTTGTCATGAAATGTCCATTATAAATGGAAAGGGATTAACACGCCGGAACCGGCGTGTTGCAACCCTTACGCGGACAAGGACTTGCCGGATCAGGTATGCGGCCTAGTGAATCTGCCGCCGCTCATACGGGCTTTCCAGCAGGAAGCCCGGAATTTCGGCCTCGAAGGATTCACCCGACGCGCTCATCATCTGATAGCGCCCCGTCATGTAGCCGCTGGCCGTCTCCAGCGGGCAGCCGCTGGTGTATTGGAACTTCTCGCCCGGCGCGATCACCGGCTGGGCCCCGACCACGCCCGCGCCGCGCACTTCCTGCACCCGGCCCACGCCATCGGTGATGTTCCAGTAGCGCGACAGAAGCTGCACCGGCTCCGCGCCCTTGTTCTCGATCGTCACGGTGTAGGACCACACATAGCGATCGTCTTCCGGATCGCTCTGGTCGTCCAGATAGGCGGGCTTCACGGCGACACGGATGCTGCGCGTCTCGCTTTCGTAATGAAACACACTCTCGCGCGACACGCGCTCGCTGCTGCGGTCTTCATGTTCAAACATGACGCCAGTATCAGGCTCGGGGACCCGCCGCGCAAGCGACGATTTGGCGCGGTCTGCAATGTCGCTTAACGCGGCTGTACGTGAACGTCAGTCTTGACCGAATTGGCAATAAAACAGGCGTCATGCGCCAGGTGATGGATGTTTTCGATCTCGGCGGATGTAGGCTGGGATTCGCCCGAAAATACGACATGTGGTTGCAAAATGACGCGTGTTATCCATAATTTTCCGCCGTCATTTTCCAGAAACCCCCTGGCATCGTCCTCATAGGACGCAACCGCGAGTTTCTTTTTTGCGCAGATGGCCAGAAAACTCAGCATGTGACAGGACGAAAGCGACGCTACGAGAAGATCCTCCGGATCCGCCTTGGTTCCATCGCCCAGATAGGCGGGCGCAGCGGACAGAATGACCGCTTCGGCCCCATCCTTGAACGAGATTTCATGATTGCGGGAATAGCTCTCATAGGTGAACGGCGCGCCGTCGCCGCGCCAGTTCAGCCTTATGCGATGCTCGCTCATGCGGCGCGCAGCGCCTGATCCAGGTCTTCACACAGATCGTCGGCATCCTCCAGGCCCACCGACAGGCGCAGCAATCCCGAAGTAACGCCCAGCGCCGCGCGCGCTTCCGGCGTCAGTTTCTGGTGCGTGGTGGTTTCCGGGTGCGTCAGCAGGCTCTTGGTATCGCCCAGATTGTTCGAAATATCGATCAGGCCCAGCGCATTGGCCAGCCGGAACGCTGCCGCCTTGCCGCCCGCCACCTCGAAGGTCACCACGCCCCCTCCGCCATCCATCTGCACCCGCGCCAGATTGTGCTGCGGATGATCGGCGCGGAACGGATAGATCACGCGCGTCACCTTTTTCTGCTCGGCCAGGAAATCGGCCACCCTGGCGGCATTCTCGCAATGGGCGCGCATGCGCAGGTCCAGCGTCTCCAGGCTCTTCAGATGCACCCAGGCATTGAAGGGACTGATGGAAGGACCGGTATTGCGGATGAATTGCTGCAGATGTTCGTTCAGGAAATCCTCGCGGCACAGGATGACGCCGCCCAGCGCGCGGCCCTGGCCGTCGATATATTTGGTGGAGGAATGCACAACGATATGCGCGCCGAATTCCATCGGACGCTGCAGCGCCGGGCTGGCAAAGGCATTGTCCACGATCAGCCGCGCGCCGCCCGCTTCGGCGATCTTCGAAACCGCCTTCAGGTCGCACAGCGACAGCATGGGGTTGGACGGCGTCTCCAGGAACAGCAGTCTGGTTTGCGGCTTCATCGCCGCCTGCCACTGCGCGATGTCCGCGCCATCGACCAGCGTGAAGCCGATGCCGAAACGCGGCAGGATCGTCTCGATCACATAGCGGCAGGAGCCAAACATCTCCTTGGCCGCCACAACATGCTCGCCGGTCTTCAGGGATGACAGGAACACGCTGGACACCGCCGCCATGCCGGTGGCGGTGGCGCGCGCCACCGGCGCGCCTTCCAGCGCCGCCATGCGCGCCTCGAACATCGAAACGGTGGGGTTGCCGAACCGGCTGTACTGGAAGCCGCCGATCTCGCCCTTGAAGCGCGCTTCGGCCTCTTCCGCCGCCTCATAGGCATAGCCGGAAGTGAGGAAAAGCGCCTCGCTGGTCTCCTGGAAGGCCGAACGCATCTGTCCGCTGCGCACCGCCAGGGTGCGCTTGCGCCAGGATTTCTTGGGTGTCTTGTTGGTGGCCATCGGATTTCGCGCGGATTGACGCTGTTTTGTGACGCGCTTGCCCCCTTAG
>JAFIHO010000142.1 GCA_017849395.1 Hyphomicrobiales bacterium | reverse complement strand
TGTTGCAGCGCGGTTGGGTGTGGCCCAACCGTCCCGCCGATCATTCCAGGGATGTGACTGCCACCGTGAAGTTGGCGGATGGCAGCACGGTCTCCGGGCGCGTGACGATGGTAAGCGATTTCCGCATCGCCCTGGTGGATGCGGCGGGCAAGGCGCAGACCATCGAGCGCGGGCCCGGTGTCGATGTCCAATTGAAGGATCCGCTGGCGCCGCATCAGGCGTTGCTGATGACCCTGAAGAACCAGGACATGTGGAATGTCACCGCCTATCTGGATTCGCTGAAATGACGCGCACCTTTCTGCTGAGCGCCGCCGCGGCGCTGACCCTTTCCGCGCTGGGCGCCGTCGCCGCGACGGTGTCGCTGGACCCGAAGGACATCGGCAAGCCGCCCATCGATTCCTGGACCAGCTTCAACGGTGATTATACGGGCCAGCGCTATAGTACCCTGAAGCAGATCAACGACCGCAATGTCGGCCAGATCACCGAGAAATGGTCCTACAAGATCGTCGATGTCGGCGCCCAGCGCGGCGCGCCCGTGCCGGTGATCAAATGCACGCCGTTGCTGGTCAACGGCGTGCTGTATGTCACCATTCCCAACCATCTCTACGCGCTGGATGCGCGCACCGCCAAGCTGCTGTGGAAGTTCGACTGGCAGGACAATGGCGGCCATCTGGTCGGCCAGCGCGGCGTCGGCATCTGGAAAAGCACGGTGTTCTTCCAGACGCCGGATAACTGGCTGATCGCGCTGGACGCCAACACCGGCAAGGAATTGTGGCGCAAGAATTACGCCGATCCGCGCAAGCAGTATTTCTCCACCTCCGCGCCGCTGATCGTGAAGAACCATGTGATCGTGGGCGTGGGCGGCGATGCGATGGACATGCCGGGCTTCCTCAATTCCTACGATCCGGTGACCGGCGAGCTGCAATGGACATGGTGGTCCACGCCGCGCAAGGGCGATCCGGCGCTGAAGACCTGGCCGAACGAACATGCGTCAGAGCATGGCGGCGGCATGACCTGGCTGCCGGGCACCTATGACGCCAAGCTGAATCTGCTGTTCTGGCCCACCGGCAACGTGAACCCCGTGTTCGCGGGGCAGGGGCGTCCGGGCAACAATCTCTGGACCGAGTCCGTCGTCGCGCTGGATGTCGATAGCGGCAAGCTGAAATGGCATTATCAGGTGTCGCCGCATGACACGCATGATTTCGACAACAACACCGCGCCGATCATTTTCGACCGTACGGTCAACGGCAAGCCGCGCCAGCTTGTGTCGCAGGCGGCGCGCAACGGGTATTTCTTTACTCTGGACCGCACCAATGGCCGCTATCTGGTGGCCAAGCCGTTCGTGCCGCTGGATTACGTGTCGGGGCTTTCCGAGAATGGTGAGCCCATTCCGATCCCCGACAAGGATCCGCAGGTCGCCGGTTCGATCAATATCGTCAACGCCACCAACTGGCCCAATCCCGCCTATAACCGCGATGCAGGCCTGTTCTATGTGAACGCGGTGGAAGGCAAGTCGATCTATTATCTGATCGACGACAGCGACGAGCCTTCGGGTTATGGCGGCACAGGTTCGGGGATCGGCGTCAACAAGCGTGTGCTGAAGGCGATCGATCCGCTGACCGGCGACCCGGTCTGGACCCACGAATATCCGAACCTGAACAACGCGCCCACGACACTGGGGCCAGGGCTTTTGACCACGGCGGGCAATCTGCTGGTGACGGGCGACGATCAGCGCAACCTGATCGTCTACAGCGCCGACAAGGGAAAAATTCTGTGGCACCAGCCGGTCAGCGCCAACCAGTCCAACGGTCCCATAACCTATATGATGGATGGCAAGCAGTGGCTGCTGATCGGGGCAGGAGACACTTTGCACGCCTACACTTTACCTTGATTTTGGGCTGATCCGGGCGGGCGCGTTTTTTTTGTTTGGTCGCGCGGCCGGACGGTGTTGCCTAGCGCCAGCGTAGGCAACACAAATATACTTTCCGGGCCGCGCCAATTTGACAGTTCTCTTGCCCGCGGCGAGAGGCTAAAAAGCCGCCGGCTTTCAATAACCGCAAAAAAGGATCATCCCATGAAGCTGCTGCGCTATGGCCCCAAGGGGCAGGAAAAACCCGGCCTGCTCGACAAAAATGGCCAGATTCGCAGCCTTGCGGGCGTGGTGAAGGATATCGACGGCGCCACCCTGGCCGATCTGTCGGCGATCAAGGCCGCCAACATCGACAGCCTTCCGGTTGTGGAAAGGGGCGTGCGCCTGGCGGAGCCCGTGGCCAATGTCCGCAAGTTCCTCTGCATCGGTCTTAACTATTCCGACCATGTCGCCGAATCCGGTATGCCCGCGCCCAGCGAGCCGATCATCTTCACCAAGCAGACTTCGGCCATCATCGGTCCCAATGACGATGTGTATCTGCCGCCGACCTCCAAGAAGTCCGACTGGGAAGTCGAGCTGGGCATCGTGATCGGCAAGGAAGCGCGCTACGTCTCCAAGGAAAAGGCGCTGGACTATGTCGCGGGCGCTTGCGTGGTGAATGACCTGTCCGAGCGCGAATACCAG
>JAFIHO010000141.1 GCA_017849395.1 Hyphomicrobiales bacterium | reverse complement strand
GCGGTTCTGGAGGGCGATCCCGCCTATTTCCAGCGCGTCTGGTCGGTGCGGCGCGGGGATGGCGAGGTCGTTCTGTACCGGACGGCCGATGCCGGTTCGCTGCCGCCGGACATGAAAGAGGTGCTCTCGGCACAGGCGCCTTCCGGCGTGCCCTGAGGGCTAATAATCCAGGCGCTTGGGGATTACCGCCTGTTGCGGTGTCGGGGCATAGAGCGTCGTCCAGATCTGGTACTTGTCCTGCCACTGAAGCGTCAGCCCGTTCAGCGCGGGCGGCGGATAGTCCCTGGGCAGATCGGCACGGGGCAGGGTGACAAGCCAGATGCGGCGGGCGTCCGCCGTCTGATCAGCGGACTCGGTGCCCACCACGATGCGATAACCGTTTTTCTCCAGCACCTGCGTATCGGGCATCAGATGCAAGGCCTCCACGATGCGCGGGCCCAGCTTGCGATAGACCGAGAGCCATTGGGGCGATGGCTTGGCCGCAATCGCGAAGGTCGATCCCCAGTCCGGTCCAGCCAGGTCCCAGGCCATGCCCCAGAAGATCGAGGGCTGGGGCACGAAGATCACATCGCCCGGACGGTAATTGGCGGCGATCAGATTGGCGGCGTCGCGGAAATGAGAGGTGATGTGCACCGTCAGGCGCGTTGCGATGTTGACCGCCGTAAGCGCGGCCACCAGCAGGGGCATGACAAGAATGCGAAGCGCGCGCCGGGCCGGCGGCTGGTCCAGCAGCAACGCCAATGTCAGGGCAATGAAAGGCGCTTCCATCGCCGAGAAGAAATTCCATTTGTAGATCGGCTTGAGCAGCAGGGTCACAAGCGTGCTGAGCAGCAGCGGCGATATCAGGTGGATGAGGGTCAGGGCCCGCGTCCGGGCGGTCAGCAGGCCGAGCGCGCAGAGGGTCAGGAAAATCGATACGCCCGCCGCGATATAAAAGGGTGAGCCGAACGCTATGTTTCCGATTGCGGTTGTCGCGATGGCCAGCAGGAATTCCCCGAAGCCGCCGCCGTCGCCGATATTGGCGTCGTGCAGCATACCGGCCACCAGCCACGGCACGGCATAAAGCCCCGCGATGCCATAAATGCCCAGCCAGGCGAACAATCCGTTTCGAAGCGGCCTGCGGCCCCGGACCAGATGCAGGGCGTACAGGCCGTTGAAAAAGACGGCCAGCGCCGCGATGGCATGGGTGCTGACGATCGCGATCAGCAGCGCCGCATGGCCGATCAGCAGGCCGGGCGTTCGGCGGCCTTCGCCGAACACGCGGACATTCAGATAGAAGGACCATGTCAGCAGCACGCCCAGGAACGCGTACATGCGAAGCTGATCGGCGTTGTAGGTGGCGACCGGCAGGATCGCGAGACACGCGGCGGCGAACAGACCGGCGCGCGCGCCATACAGAAGCGTTCCGACGCGCCAGATGGAATAGATGCCCGCCAGACTCCAGGCGACGCTGTTCAGCGTGAGCCAGATGTCCGAACGGCCGAGCCAGCCCCAGATATGCAGCTGCAGGAAATACAGCGGCGGGTGAACATCGTTGCGGATGGAGTTGAGGATCACCTGCCAGAAGGGCTGCGCCGAATGGGTGGCGGCGATGATCTCATCCTCCCACAGATCGGTGGGCAGGCGTATCCAAAGACGCAGGGCGATGCCCAGCGCGATCAGGCTTAGCGCCAGGATGCGCTCGGTCTTGCTGATATGCGTCATGTCCGGTCCGCGATGGGGATGGAGGGACGCTATGACACCGCCGCGCGCTAGGCCAGTGACAGTTCGGCGCGATGCGCGTCTATGGTGAATTTCGCGGCCCAGTTCAGATACTGCCAGCGGCCATAGCCGCCATTCACCGGCAGGGAGCCCTTCACCCCGCCGCGTATGCCGTCATGGCCGGACGGCACGATGCTGCGGCGGACAAAGGCGTTGGCCTTGCGTCCGGCTTCCACGAAATGGGGGCGGTCCGCCATGCGTGACAGCAGCAGCCAGGATTCCGAAATCTGCGACAGGCCGGTGAGGCAGACCCAGTCCACAGTCGCCTGCCAGTCCTTGTTGAAGCGGCCGAACAGTTTGCCGTCCGGCTGCTGTTGCGCCAGCAGCGCGTCGGCGGTCTTCAGCGCGGCGTCGAGATATTTCTGTTGGCCGCTGCTTTCATAAGCCCCGACAATACCACGCAGCGCATAGCCCAGCGTGTGGGTATAGGGCTGGGTGGCGTCGTCCAGGCAGCATTTGTCCAGCCAGCCATTGGCGGCCTGGTTGGTCAGCGCCCAATCGACCTGTTTCAGGGCTGCTGCCTGATAGCCGCGTGTGGGATCGACGGCATGGGCAGCGAACAGGCCAAGCGAGACATGGGTCTCGTAGGTTTTTTCGTCCTTGCGCGCGAACGGCGTGGCGAAACGGCGCCAGCAGCCATCCGGGTCTTGCGTGTCCACCAGCCATTGGGCGGCCTTGTGCACAGCCTCCTTGTAGGCAGGCTTGATGTCCGCGCCCGATGACAGGCCGATCAGGATTTGTCCGGTGTTGAAAGTGACGGGCACGACCGGCTCCTCGCCGATGACGCCGCCGCGAAAGCCGCCTTCCGGGAATTGGATGGAGGTCAGCCAGTCCAGCATACGGATCGCGCGCTGGCGGGAATCCGCCGCCTTGGGATCGTGACTGCCTTCCAGCAGGGTGGTGATGATGTAGCCCGTGGTTTCGGGATACGAGGCCGACCAGCCCGTCTTGATGCTGAAGTGGCGCGCCACACCGCCATCATGGCTGGCGGAAAAATCCTGCGCGCGGGCGAGCCAGTCCAGGCATTCGGCGATGGCGCTGCGCGCACCGCGATCCGGATAGCCAAGGCCCAGCGCATCGCGCAGGCGGACACGGAATTCCAGCATCGAATTGATCATGTCGGTGCGATCTCAGGCGATTCTGTTTTGGGGGATCATGCGTCAGGCGGCCTTGGGCGCAAACCGCTTGCGGAACGAACTCAGGCGGGCGGCGACATAAGGCATCGGGTCTTCGTAACGGAAATAGGCGTCGGCCAGCTTGAGGCCGGGCATCAGCTCCAGCGCGGGGTCCTTCGCGCCCTTGGCGAGCGCATTGTGATAGCCGAAGGGATCGCGCCAGCCGCGCGGTTCGACCTTCTCCAGGATCGCCTTGCTGGCGCAGCCCGCCAGGTCGCAATAGGCGGCCAGCGGAATGTTCACGCCATTCAGCACTGCGATCTCTTCCTGATAGTCGGTGCGGCCCGCCGTGGGCTCGACCAGATAGAAATGCCGGTCGCGATAGTCGAATTTGAATTCCATGCTGCACAGGCCGACAAAGCCTGTCAGGTCGAAGAAGCTGGAGGTCGTAGCGGTCAGTTCGGCGCGGATCTCCTGCTGCGCCGGAATGCAGGTGGCGGTGCCGCCGACAAGCGGGGGCCATTGCAGGGTCTTGCGGCCGCAGAAGCTGATCGGCGCCGCGCCGCTGGGCGGGCGGTATTGCAGGCAGAAATAGATGTCGCTGTCGCCGCCTTCGATCCATTCCTGGACGATGGCGCTTTCGATCACCAGCTCCATCTTCACCCACAGCGCCGCGGCCTCGCCGGGCGAGGTGACGCGATAGGCCTTGGCGAAATGGCGCGCATAGGTTTCGTCCTTGGCGGACGGCTTGATGACGGCGGGATAGCGCAGCTTTTCCAGTCCCACCATCTCGCCGCCCCGGACAAGTTGCAGGCTTTTGGGCACGCGAAAGCCCAGTTCCTCGGCGCGGGCCTGGAACAGGTTCTTGTCCAGCATCATCTGCACGATGTCATTGTCGGGCAGGGCGAGCTGATAAAGGTTCCTGATCTCCGCATAATAAGTGGAGAGCGTGGACAATCCGGCTTCCTGTGTCGGGAACAGAACCGGCTTCTGCTTGAATTCGCGGCGGAGCGCGTACAGCGTTTCGATCAGTTCGTCGCCCGACAATTCGGGGATCGCCATCTTGCGGCCATAGCGCGTGCGCAGGGTGGGACGCTCGGGATCGGTGTCAAGCAAAAGCACCGGCACGCCGTGACGGCCCAGGGCGCGTGTCACGCCCAGGCCGTTAACATCGCCGCCGATCACTATGGCTGTAGGAAGGCCCGTGTCGGAGGCGTTCATATGCGGTCACGCCTGTAAATAACGCCAAATCCCGGGAACAAATCCGGCTCCTTCCGCCCTTACGCCCAATGCCCGGAGAATCTACCGGGAAAGGTTAAAATCGGGTGAGGGATACACCAAAAATTCTTAACACGCGCGAAATGGCGCTCGGGAACTTCCAGAAACTGTTAAGAAAACAGCCTTAAGGTACCGCGTCCCCTCGCGAAGGATGATGAGCAATGAATTCCGGCTTTTCCTATGCCGAAGCGTTTTCCCGAAACCTGGGCTGGTTCACCGAAGCCGAGCAGCAGGCGCTGCGCGGCAAGACGGTGGCCATCGCCGGAATGGGCGGCGTGGGCGGGGTACATTTGCTGACCATGGCCCGGCTGGGGGTGGCGAATTTCAAGATCGCCGACATGGACGTTTTCGAGAACGCCAACTTCAACCGCCAGGTCGGCGCGATGATGTCCACCATTGGCCAGCCCAAGGCTGACGTGTTGGCGCGGATGGTTCAGGACATCAATCCCGAAGCGAAGGTCGAGAAATTCGGCGAGGGCATCAACGACGCCAATCTCGATGTGTTTCTGAAAGGCGTCGATCTTTTCATCGACGGCTTCGACTTCTTCGTCCTCGACATTCGCCGCAAGACTTTCGCGCGTTGCCGGGAACTGGGAATCCCGGCCGTGACGGCCGCTCCCATCGGCATGGGCGTGGCGTTCATGGCCTTCACCCGGGACAGCATGTCGTTCGAGGATTATTTCCGCTTCGAGGGCTGCTCCAAGGAACGGCAGTACGTGAATTTTCTCATGGGCCTGGCTCCCAGCGGGATGCACCGCGCCTATCTGGTGGATCCGACACGGGCGGATCTGCCGAAAAAGCGCACCCCGTCCACCTTCATTGGCGTGGAATTGTGCGCGGCCTTCACTGGCGCGCAGGTGGTCAAATTCCTGCTAGGGCGCGGCGATGTGCGTCCGGCACCGTACCATTATCACTTCGACGCCTATCGCAACAAATTCAAGTCCGGCCGCCAGTCGGGCAATGGCGGATTGCTGCAGCGGGTGAAATGTCATTTTGCCGAGCAGATGTTCCGCAAACAATTGGGGCCAAGCGGTGCGCTCTCCTCTGCCTCCGGCAATTGAACGCATATTGGACGCGGCGCATTGGGCGCCCAGCGGCGACAATGCCCAGCCCTGGCGGTTCCGCGTCGAGGGCGAGCATGACGTTATAGTGTCCATCCATTGCGAGCGCGGCAATGTCTATGAGTATCGCGACGGGGAGCCGACGCTGATCTCCGCCGGGACGTTGCTGGAGAATATCGCTATCGCCGCGTCTACCTTCGGCAAGACGGCAAGCTGGCGCTATCTGGGACGCGAGGGCAGCGATCATCGCATCGCGGTGCATTTGGAAGATGGTCATTCCCTTCCGCATGCCTTGTTCGAAACGATCTGGCGGCGTTCCGTGGACCGCCGCATCTATCGCATGCAGGCGCTGCCGACCGACCTGAAGCAGCAACTGACCGAAGCGGTGGGCAGTGATGTCACCGTGGAGTGGCATGAGAGCCTGGGCGAACGCCGCAGGATTGCGGCGCTGACCAATCTTGCGACCGGAATTCGCCTGCGCATCCCGGAGGCTTTTGAGGTGCATCGCCGCATCCTGGACTGGAACCGTCTTCAAAGCCCGGATGGAATTCCCGTCACGGCGCTTGGTCTGGATGCGATGACCCGAACCATCATGCGCTGGTCGATGGCGAACTGGAAGCGCACCGCGTTCGGCAATTATCTGGGAGCGCCCGCCTTTGCCGGCCTCCAGATGGATGTGCTGCCGGGCATTTTCAGCGCCGCCTATTTCGCTTTCCGTATGCCACAGCCTGCCACGGGAGACGCGCGTGTGAGCCAGTTGTTGCGCGCGGGCCAGGCCGTGCAGCGTTTCTGGCTGACCGCGACCAACCTGGGGCTGTCCATGCAGCCCTGTCAGGCCGTGCTGGCCTTCAGCCATTATGGCGCGGCCGGGGAGGCCTTTACCGTCAACGGGCGCCAGCGCACCAGGGCTGCCCGGCTGGCGCGCGAAGCGGCGCAAGTGCTGACACGGCCGGAGGAATTGGTTTTTCTGGCCCGCGTCGGCTTTCCGCGGTCGCGGCAGATGAGCCGTTCCACGCGCAAGCTGCTGGACGGCATGATCGAGGCCGTTTGAGCAGGCCTTCAGGCCTGGCGGACGATCCGTATCGGCGGCTTTCCCTGTGCCGCCTGCTCCATGCCTTGAGATTTTGCGGCAGGCGAGGCCGCGTTCTCCCGCGTCCGGGCGTGATCGGCGATGAAGCGCCCGATCCCCGGTCCCAGCAGCAAAGACGTGGCAAACCATGCGCCCAGTATGACCGCGACCCACATGCGAAGCCCCTCCCGGCATGGTGGATGACAGATGAGTCAAGTTCCGCCCGATTTGGTTAATTCATGGTTAACCGCTGATCTGTAAATTTACCTATCCATGAGAGAGTGATTGACGGGCATCCAGGCGGAAGGGTTGCGGCTCGTTCATAATTGTAAAAACCATTTACAGTCAGGAAGTTCAATTTATTTAACATATTGATTCATAACGATATTAATTTCTGGCACGCCTCCTGCATACCCGTTAGGCCAAGAGTTATCTTGGAGACTTCCCAATGCGCATTCGTTCCATCGGCCTAGTTGCCTTTACCGCGAGCCTGCTGGCTTCCGGTGCGGCTTTCGCGACCCCGACCTTCACCATGTCGGGCACCTCTCTCCCCGGTTATGCCGGCGTTCCCAACATCGTCGCTTCCGACATGTCGGCCCTGACCAACGCCACTGTCCATGACTTGGGCGGCGGCGTGCAGCAGGAATATGGCTATGCCATCATCGATGGCCTGACCAACAACGGCGTTTCTTCGGCCGCTCAGGCGGTTGCCGGTAAGCTGGACCTGCTCGATGGCGCGCTGGGTGCTGGCTTCTACAAGCTCTACGCGACCTTCGCCGCGAAGGTGACCGGCGTTGGCGGTGGCTTCGGTGGCGGCGCGCTGGGCACGATCGCCCCGGGCGACTTCACCTTCCAGCTGCTGGCGGATGTCAACAACGATACGCTCTTCGCGCCCGCACCTCTTGATGGCTCCAATCCTACGATCACCGGTACGCTGAGTGACGACGTGGTTCTGGCCGTCGGTGTTGGCGGCGGCACCGCGGGCTTCCTGTCGCCGAGCGGCGCGCCTTCCTTTAGCGCGGTTGCCGGCTTCATCGTCTGTAACGGCATTGCCGGTCAGGGCATGCAGGGCGCCAACCTGGTTGTCGGTGGCGCGGCGTCTGCCTGCGGCACTTTCAACGGCCTGAATTACTTCACCGCTCCGGTTCCTTTCTTCGACGTCAGCTTCGAAGCGAGCACCCCGGCCAGCGCGCAGAACGTGAAGACCACTTCCGATCCGTCCGCGGTCCAGCTCGACGGCATCCGCCTGTCGATCAACTTCGCGCACACGGCTCCGGAGCCCATGACCCTGTCGGTGTTCGGCGCGGGTCTGGCCGGTCTGGCCGCCTTCGGCGCGCGTCGCCGCAAGAAGGGCTGAAATATCCGCTCACACGGATGACGGAAACGGCGCCCTCGGGCGCCGTTTTTGTTTTTGGGTTTATCGTTCTGGCGGCAAACCCGAAGTGTAATCACGGATTACACCCTGGGTCGCGTTTACCAAGAATTCATGAAATTTCTGCGGTTCGGGAATCCGGCATGGATATTGCTCGTAAGCAGTCGTGGATCGCATCGCGGGTTTTTCTTTGAACAGGATTCTTCTTGGAGCTGCCGCAACAATCGCCGTGCTTTGCACCCAGCCGGCTTTCGCGACCTCGACCACAGTTTGGGACATGACGCTGGGCGTCGCCTATTCTGGAGCCAATCCTACCAGTTACAGCGCGCCTGGCTTCGCAGGGCCTACCACCGGTGATTTCATCGGCGCGAGCTTCAACACCACTAAGTTGGTATTCGATCTAG